>JAFGEM010000053.1 GCA_016931555.1 Candidatus Iainarchaeum sp.
GGAGTTTCGATTGAAGCAGTAAAGATATCAGATATAAAGCTTCCGCAAAAAATTGCAGATGCAATGCATGAAGAAAAGGCAGCAGAACAATTAAAGTTTGCGAGAATACAGTCTGCAGAGGCCCACAAGGCAGAAATAGAGGCAGTAAAAAACGCTGCAGGACAGCTCTCAGACAAGGCGCTCTCATATTATTACATAAAAGCGCTTGAAAAATTGGGAGAAGGGCAGAGCACAAAATTCATTTTCCCCATGGAACTGACAAGGCTTGCGGAATCAATCAGCGGAAGTGTTGGATCAAAACAAAACCCCGCTGAACTTGAGGCTTTGTTCAAGAAATATGCTCCAAGCGTCAAAAAGCTGTTGGCACCCTAAAGGCTTGCAACAATGACATGCGCTTCTATAACTGCTCCGGCAAAAATGAGTGTTGCAGCAATAGCAATTAAGAGTGCAGCATCCTTTGCAATAGTACTCAACTCGTGCTTGTAATAGTATCTTTTTGTTATTGCAACGCTTATTATCCCGCCCGCAACTGCAGCAATAAAATAGGCGCTTGCCTCAAACACTCCATGGGGAATCAATCCAATTCCATTGAAAATCCCGTGAAAAAAAGCAAGTGCCCCCCCCAAAATTCCAAGGTGCTCATAGCTCGGCGCAATATTCAAAACATCTTTCCCAATAACAAGCCCGAGTACAGAGGCATTCCATCCGATTAAAAATATTGCGCCTGCCCCGAAAACAAACGAAAGCAGGATAGTTGAAGCCATTACCCCCATGTTATTTGCAAAAATCACGTCGAACCAGCATACAGTATCAGCGCCGCATTGCACCTGCCCTGCAAACATTCCCGACAGATCATTGCGCAAATCTGAAATGCCCTGGACTGTTTTTTCCTGTTCCAAAAAAACACTCTGCCTTGCATCCAATGGCATTGCAGCATACCAAAAAGCATAGCTGATAATCAATCCAATAAAAAACCAGCCGTAAACCTCTATAATGCTGAAATGCCTTGCAATAAAGCTTGCTGCAAAACCCGGTTTTCTTGCTTCCCTTGTTTCTTCCGCCCTTATAAGAGAGTGAACAACGGGCATTAAGGCAATTGTAATAAAGGCAATAGTGAGTATGCTTGCGCTGCTCGGAAACCAGTTATATGCAATCCATGCAGAGGCACTGCTCACAATAATTGCGAGGAAAAGCATGAAAATAGGGTGCCTTTGAATGTTTTTCGGGGTCAGGAGTGCTTCGAGAACCATACCACCACTTGGTTTAAATATGTTTTCAATTTTAAATTAATTAATAATAAAGAACTTGTAGGTATAAATAACTTGTTTTTCGGTTTTTAAGAGGTTTTTGATTTGACTGTAATTCCAGGCGAATGCATTTCCACGGAAGAGGAATATTCTGCAGGCAAAAACACGTTTGCAGAAAACGGGGACATTTTTGCAGACTCCTGCGGAAAAAAGGCAGAGGACACGCGCTTAAAGGAAATATCCATTTTAAAGCCCAAAAGCATTGTTCCGTTAAAAGTGGGTTCAATTGTTTTTGGAAAGGTAATGCTTGTAAAACAAAATTCTGTTGTATTGTCCCTTCTTTTGCATAAGGATGAAAACTCTCGGCAGGCAATGACGCATACCTCCGGAATGATTCCAGTGAGAAACGTGAGCCGGGATTATGTGAAAAATCTGAGGGATTATTTCAAAATAGGCGATCTTGTAAAAGCAAAGGTTTCTGCTGTCTCTCCCATGGGAATTGATTTGCGCACAAACGAGCCAGACTTGGGAGTTGTAAAGGCATTCTGCACTAACTGCAGAAACAGGCTCGGCCTGTTTGGAAGAAGCCTAAAATGCACTGAATGCGGCAATACAGAGCAGAGGAAAGTTTCAAGCGATTACGGAGTTTAAAAAAATTGAGGTGTTTTTATTGGAGATAGATGTTTTGGAGAACAAAAAAGATTCACTTGAGCTTTTGATTAAGGGCGAAACACACACTTTCCCAAGTATTCTGCGCAGTGCCCTTCTTGAAGATTCAAAAGTAGAAATGGCAGCGTACACATTAAAGCATCCCCTTGAAGACCAAGTAAAATTCATTGTAAAAACAGACGGAAAAACCCCTGCCAAGGCACTGAAAGACGCACTGCAAACACTGGAAACAGAATTATCAGAATTCGAAGACGCAGTAAAAAAGGCGATTAAATAACAGAATATTTTTTATTTTGAGGACTGCCTTTTTTTGTTTTCTCATTTAGTATTTGAATTACTTTTTCATGTACCTCTGGAGTAGTTCGTACCATTCCAACAAGCTTTCCTGCCAATTGACTGTACTTTATTTGCTTCATAGGCTGATTCAATAGGTTTATTGGGGTTCCAATTTCTTTCTTTCTTTTTTCCTTTCCCGTTCCAAAAATTGACTCCAATGGTTTTATTAACGGCAACACCCCTCCAAATTGTGACGGGGTTGGTGCAACAAAAAATCCTTTAATATTCTTCCATTCTATGAAGATGTCTTTTTCCCGAATCCCTCCGTTAGTGCAAAAAATTCCATTTTCTGTTATTTTAAAGTGGTACTCTTTTTTTGACATA
>JAFGEM010000054.1 GCA_016931555.1 Candidatus Iainarchaeum sp.
AGAGGAGACAAAGAAAAATGATTCTGAACTTTTGGTTGTAATGATTCCTTTCATGTATCAGGTTGACGACACAAAATTTGAGAGCTTTGAAAAGGGGCTTTCCGAGCGCAGGCAGGCAATGGTTGTGCGTGATCTGCCCCAGCAACAAATGAGGGGTGTTTTTTCAAATTTGGGAATAAGATATCTTGACATGCTTCCGGATTTCATGGAAAAAAATCATGACAATGATTTTTATCATGGCGAGCAGGATTCGCATTGGAATGCCGCAGGCAATGAGCTTGCCGCAGAAATACTTTCGGGCGAGATTTTGCGTTTGGCGGTGGCTGGGTGAAGATTTTTTTTATTACCCACACCTACTCTCTGCGTGGTGTTGGCGGGGGAGAGGCTTTCTGCAATGACTTTTTGCGGGAACTTGCAGGGCGCGGTCACAAAATATGTGTTTTTACAACGAAGACTGACGATTTTTCACGCGAGGAAAAGGAGCTTGGAATAGAGGTGCACCATGCCCCGAGTTTTGGGCATCACGCATTCCACAAATTCGAATACCTGTTGTATGCGGGCATGGCTGAAAAGGCTGCCGCACGTTTCCAGCCTGACATTATTCACGCGCAGAATGACGCGTTTCCCGCGCTCATCGGCTCCCGCGTCAAAGAGCGTGTTAAAAAGCCGCTTGTTGCAAGCGTGGAATATTTGAGCGACAAGTCAGTCTCCCTGAATTTGAAAATTGTTTTCTGGTTTAACAGATTTTTTCTCCCCCGCATAAATTTTGATAAGCTTGTTTCATGGAGCAAATTTGTTGTTGAGAATTACCTTGTTCCTTGGGGGATTCCAAAGAAAAAAATTGTTTTGATTCCCGGTGCAGTGGACGTTTCCCAATACCTCAAATCGGCAAAGCCCCATCCAAAGCTAAAAAAATTTGGTTCAAATCTGATTGTTTCCGCAAAGCCCCTGCACACTACAAATGCCATGGGCATAGAACAGACAATCAGGGCAATGAAAATTGTTTCAGCAAAATACCCTGTTTGGAAATTCGTGATTGTGGGCGCCGGTGAGAAGGGAGCCTGGCTGGAGGGCCTTGTGAAAAAGCTTGGGTTGGAGAATAATGTTGTTTTCGCTGGCCTTATTCCCGCTTCAGAGATTCCAAGCGTTTATGCTGCAGCGGATATTGTTGTCCATAGTTTTGCATTCAAAGCCACTACTTCAATTGCGCTTATTGAGAGTATGGCTGCCCAAAAGGCAATTGTTGCAACTGATTTTGGCGAGGTAGCGAACACTGTTGGAAATACTGCTGTCCTTGCAAAGCCTAACAATCCCGAGAGTATTGCCCGGGGCATTATAAGATTGATTGAGAATCCCGCTTTGCGAAAAGATTTGGGTGCAAAAGCAAGGAAGCGCGCAGTTGAAAAATTTTCAATAAAAGCAATTGTTGACGAATTCGAGAATTTGTACTGTGAACTGGCTAAAAAATAATTCTATTTCTTTTGGATTTTGAATTCACTGCAGTTTTTTTATTCTCAGCCTTTTCATTGAAGCAGCAATTATTTCATTAACTTTAGGGTCAATTGCTTTTTCAACTTCCGGCAAAAAGCTTTTTGGATTGTGTTTCATTTGCCCTCTGACAATTGCATCGGGGTCTAATCCAATTTGCCTGAGTTCATTTTCAAACCGCACTACTGCCTGTCGTTCTCTTGTGAGCGCATCGACTCTTTCTGGATACGCTTGCCTCTGGCTAACAAGAAGCTTGTAGGCTGTTTCTGAGGGAACAATTCCATTTACAAAAGTGCTTCCAACTTTAACTCCACGGCAAATGTTATCGCCCCATGCAACAATCTTTTTCTCAAGAGGCCAGTGCCTGTAATTGCGCAGTGTCCAGGATTCTCCAGTTCCAATAACAGAAGCAACTGCAGGCGCACCTCTCCTTGCCCAAATAGATTGCGCTTCCTTATCCTGCTCAGTAAAGTCGCGCCTTGAGTCATGTGCCAAAGAAGCTTGATTTACAAGCCCTCTGTCTACTTTGACTCCATGTGCTTGTAATGCTTTTGCAACACTGTTTCCAAGGCGTTTTACAAATTCACTATGCACTCTCACAGGTGCAAATCCGGGGGAACGTTTAGCCAAATCTTTTAATTCGCGCCTTATTCTTCGTTGGGTATGCGAAACTTTGCCTCGCGCACCATAGCCTGCATTCTCAAGCTTTGTTCTTCCTTTTTCAATTTCTCTTTTGATTGGTTTTGCCGGCATCAATAGAAATAGTGTTCTACCCTATATATATTTCTGGTGTCTTCTAATTCTTTTTTGCTACAAAAACCATGTCCCAGCTGCAGCTTATCCATGTTTTTGGCAGAATCCAGTCCAAAAACTGCAAAAACAGGAACAATGGTTTGTTGTTGTCAAGCCAGGCTCCGCCATATGTTATTGTCCCGCGCAGTTTTTTTTCCACTAAAAAGCCCGCATTTTCAAGCATTTGCTCGAGCTTTTTTGCATTCAGCAAGTCAGTGTGTTGCAAATCAGTCCAATCTTGGGGCAAGCGTTCTTCCCTTATCTGGGCAGCCATTTTTTCTTTGGCTCTTCCAAAACCGAGTTTGTAAAAAATGCGCTTTGGAAGATACCTGTCATTCGGTGTTGTCAAAATTAATGTGCCGCCTTTTTTCAAAGCTTGATTTGTTTTTTCCAAAAACTTTTTTCCATCCAAATGCTCTATTACCTCTGATGAGAGCACTAAATCAAATTCTCCCTTGAAATTGTGCTTAAACACATTTGTTGGGACAAAAGTGCAATTTTTTATTCCGCGGATTTTTGCAAACTTGTTTGCAGCATTAGTGCGTTCCGCTTCTTTTTCAAAACCAAAATATTTTATCGCGGGTTTTCTCAGGGCATTGTTAATCATAAAAATGTCGTTTCCCCAACCGCACCCAAAATCCGCAATCGCGGCTTGGGTTTTTTCTTTCAAAGCAGTTTTGATTTCGTTTAGAACTGTTTTTTTCATTCTCTTCCATGAGATTGCCTCGCTGACACTTGTTATCTTGTAAAAATCCGTGAGAATGCTGCTGTTTTTGCTTTTTTTTGCCGGTTCCATTTTTTTATCACTATTTTTTTCAGAAGAGTTTTGCACTCCTCTTTTTTCTTTCACGCATTATTGTCCCCAAATTTTTTATGTTGTTCCAATATGCTTGGAGAAGCCAGACAGCCTCCCCGCGTTTTAGGCCATTGACAAAAATCAATCCGAGTCCTGGGACATGCCTCATGAATTCAGGCAGTGTGAGATTGAAAAGCATTGCCTTCAGGCGGTTGGTGTTCATTAAAATAAACTGTTTTTTTCTGCCTGCCTGTTTTGTAGTGTCATGGCTTCCAAAGTGGATAATAATGCTCTTGTCTGTCTCCATTATTTTAAATCCCGAGTTCCTTGCGCGATAGCACCAGTCTGTTTCCTCCCCATAAATCGGTGAAAAGTGTTCTGCGTCAAGCACACCGATTTTTTTTACGGCTTTTTTCCGCATTAGCATTGCGCCGCCGCAGGTTGTCATGCGCTCCCTGTCCGGCAATAATTGGTAGTTGTTTGTTTCCCACATTGGCTTGTCAATTATCTTTGCACCTATTGCTGCTGCGCTCGGGTATTTTTCCGCTGCCTTTAAAAGGTTTTCAAGCCAGTTTTCCGTTACAAGAGTGTCATTGTTCAGCATGAAAAAAAATTCGCCGTTCGACTCTTTAAAGCCTTGGTTGTTTCCCGTGCTAAAGCCCAAATTCTCCTTGTTCAATACGAGCTTGTGAAGGAAACCCTGCTGCTTCATTCTTTGGAGCATTGGCACACTTCCATCCTTGCTTCCATTGTCTATCACAATTACTTCATAGTGGCCTTTTGGAGTAAATTTTTTTATTGATTGAAGACAGTCGTGTATGTAATGCTTTCCGTTCCAATTCAGAACTATTATGGAAACAAATGGTTTTTTCAATTTGGTTCACCTGAAATAAAAATAATTGACATATTAATAAAATCTTTCTTCTGGCTTAGTCTATAGCAATTTTTTCAGAATCCCAAATGTCTTTGGGGTTGTCCCTGCGTCTCACCAAATAACTGCCCATTACGAGACAGTCGATTCCGGTACCCATTACGCACTTGTATGCGTCATGCGGAGTGCATACAATGGGTTCCCCCCTAATGTTAAAGGAGGTGTTAATCAGTATCGGGACTCTGCTGTGCTTTTCAAATTCCTTAATCAAATCGTAATACAGGGGGTTTTGCTTTCTGTTTATGACTTGGAGCCTTCCAGTGCCGTCAACATGCGTTACTGCGGGAATTATTTTTTGCTTTTGTTTTTTTATCGGATAAACCATGAGCATGTAATAAGCTGGTTCCGGGAGCGGCAAATCGCATTCAAAAAACCTGTTTGTGTCTTTCTCTGTTATAACGGGCGCAAAGGGCCTGAAGTGCTCCCTGTGCTTTACCTTCTGGTTCAAAACGTCTTTCATGTTTGGATTGCAGGCATTGCTCAATATGCTTCTGTTTCCCAATGCTCTGGGGCCCCATTCCATGTTCCCCTGAAACCATGCCACTATTTCATTGTCAAAAATCATTTTTGCTGTTTTTTTCAGCAAATCGCCTCTGCTTTTGAACTTGGAGTATTTAATTTTGTTTTGATTCAGGTATGCTTCTATTTCCCTGTCTGAATATTCTGGGCCCAAAAAGCAGTGCTCGAATTTCTGCCTTTCTGGTTTTTTTGCTTTTGCATGGTATGCATAGAGTGCTGCACCCATTGATGCGCCTGCGTCGCCTGCCGAGGGTTGTATCCAAATTTTTTTGAATTTTGTGTTTTTCAGGATTTTGCCGTTTGCAAGGCTGTTTAATGCCACTCCCCCTGCCATGCACAAATTTTTCTGTCCTGTTGTGCTTTGGAGGTGGTTTGCCATCTTGTATACTGCTTCCTCTGTTATTTTCTGCAGCGATGCTGCAATGTCCTTGTATCTCTGGTCCATGTTTTTGCTTTCTTTCTCCCTTGCGGGCCCAAAGAGCTCAACAAATTTTTTGCTCGGCATGCTCATTTTTTTGTGGTATTCAAAATAATCCATGTCCAGCTGATAACTTCCGTCTTCCTTAATATCGATTATTTGCTTGAATTTGTCGTAATACCTTGGTTTGCCAAACGCGCTTAGTCCCATTACCTTGTATTCTGAATTATTCACTGTAAACCCGAGATATGCAGTGACAGTGCTGTACAGCAAGCCTATTGAATGGGGAAAATTTATTTCTTTGAGTATTTTTATGCTGTTTCCTTTTCCTGTTCCCAGCGTTGTAGTAGCCCATTCTCCAACTCCGTCTATGGTAAGGATTGCAGCTTCTTTGAAAGGCGAGCATAGAAAACACGAGGCCGCGTGCGATAAATGATGTTCCATGAAAAGAATTTCTCCTTTAAACCCCAAGTCATTTATTTTGCTTGGCACTACAAGCCGTTCAGTGAGCCAGGGAGGCATTGATTTCATAAACGCTTTTATGGAAAACGGCCAGGTTTGTATAAACTGAAAAAGCAGCCTTTCAAATTTTAGGAATGGTTTTTCGTAAAATGCGACATAGTCTATTTTCCCCATGCTTGTTTTTCCAGCTTTCAAACAGTAAGCTATCGCGTGCTCTGGAAAATCCAGATCGTGTTTTTTTCTTGAAAATCTCTCTTCATGTGCCGCTGCAATTATTTTTCCGTCGCGCAAAAGGCAGGCTGCGGAGTCATGGTAGTAACAAGAAATGCCGAGTATATCCATTTTCACCACTAGAACTGGTTTTTAAAATATTCCGGGTCTTCAGAAGATTTTTTTGCAAGCCAAAAGCTTGTGTTCGAGGCTTTTTTCAACTGCAAAAATTTTTTTCCAAAGATTTTTGAAATTGCAAAAACAAAGCCCACTGCAAGACTGTAAGTTAAAAAGAGACCAATAGTGAGAATGATGCTGTTCAGTTTTTTTGCAAAAAGCATTCCCCCTGCATGAATGCCCTCTGAAAATCTTTTTTCCCCGAGTGTTTTCAGAATTCTCGGCAAAACCAGATTTAGAATTAATGCAAGTGCCAATAGTTCTGCCAGCAAAACCAGGTTTTTGTGCCAAAAACCTGGGGTGAATATTATGTTAAGAAAAACAAAAGAAAAAACAAAAACAGAGACCAAAAATCCTAAAGACTTTCCCAGAAAAAATCTAACATTCCAAACCATAATAAATCTAACCTATCTTAAATATTTTAAAGAGTTTGTATTTTTATACTCTTATTGAAGTTAAAAATTCTGGAAGTGTTTTTTTGAAGGCTGCAGCATATCTTGTAAAAGACATGGCGCGTTTTTTTTGGAAGCGCAGGGTCTGGTGGCTCTTGCCAATAATCCTATTTTTGGGGATTATAGCTGTTTTAGTGATTTTCGGGCAGAGCAGTGTTATAAGCCCTTTTGTTTACTCGCTTTTCTAAAATCTTGCCAAAATCAGAAAAAGCGGTTGTATACAAGCCTTTTCAAGATGAGTAGGCCGTGCCTCACTTTCAGTTTTTCAATGCCCAGTCTCATTCCATAAAAAATCGGCACTACATCCATTTTGCACCCGCTTTTTGTTGACTGTGAATACAAGTCTGCCTCTAAATCAAATCCCTTGGCCCTTATTTTCAAGTCCTTCAGTTTTTCTGTTTTAAAAGCCCAATAACCACAGCAGATGTCATTGACTTTAAAATTGAAATAGAGGATGTTTGCAATTGTGGTAAGCATTCTGTTGCCAAAAAGATTAAGGCCGCGCATTGCCCTAAACTGCCGTTTTGGGTTTATTCGAGTGCCAACAACAACATCATAGCCCTGATTTAAAGGCCCGACCATTAAACTGACTTCTTCCGGAGCATAAGTGTTGTCTGCATCAAGCATGACAACATAATCGTGGTCTATTTTTTTTGAATTCAGGAATTCCTTGAAAGTCTGGAAGGCATATCCCTTGCCCTGGCGCTTTTCACTTAGCACAATTGCCTTGTTTTTTTTCGCAACTTTTGCAGTTGAATCTGTCGAATTATTGTCAACAACAACCACAGTGTCAACATATTTCGGCATTTTTTTGAAAACCGCTTGAAGTCCTTCTTCCTCGTTAAAAGCAGGTAACAAGACAAGTATTTTTTTTCTGTTTAGCATCAGTAAAAAATAGTTTGGATAGCTTTTAAATTCTTTCTGTGATTTGCGCGATTCTTTTAGTACAATGATTGAAGAAAAAGTTTTTTCAAGAGATAGTCTTTAATTTTAGTTATACATCCCTGCTGACACAGCACATTTCTTTTGGGAGTAGTGTTTTTTTGAAGATTTCGCTTTTGAATGTTTTTTCTGAGTCAAAAAACCTGCACAATAAGGATACTGCGGGAAGCTATGGCCATAACCTTAGTATTGGGAGCTCGCTCCGCGCGAAAATAATTGAACACATGAAAAGCCACGGTGTCCGTCTTCCCCTCGTGTCTTTTGGTTACCTAGCATCAATTTTTCGTGAAAAGGGCTTTGACGTTGAAGTCCGAACTAACGAAATTCTAAGGGACCCGGATTTAGTGCTAATCCAATCTTCTATTGTTGATTACAAGAGTGAGTTATCCTTTATTGAAAAAATAAAATCAGAGACCAATGCGCGTGTTGGTGTGCTGGGTCCGTTTGCAGGAGCGCTTCCAAACATTTTTTTGGAAAAAGCGGACTTTGTTGTAAAAGGCGAACCCGAAGAATTTGCTTTAAGATTAAAAGCCGGCTCCAAGCCAAAGGGCCTAATCAACAGCAAGCCAGTCCACAACCTTGATTCTTTGCCTTTTCCGGCTTGGGATTTTTTTAACGTAAAAGAATTTTCTTATTACCCTGCAATCAAACACAGGCCTTTTTTGCCAGTGCTTTCAAGCAGGGGATGTAACTTCCAATGCAATTATTGCCCTTACAAGGCTTTTTACGGCAACCTTCGCATGCGCAGTGTTCAGAGTACTGTGAATGAAATAACCCGCAATGTTCAAGATTTTGGCATGCGTGGAATGCTTTTTCGCGATCCGATTTTTTCAGTCAATAAAAAGCGCTCTCTTGAAATTGCAGAGGGTA
>JAFGEM010000055.1 GCA_016931555.1 Candidatus Iainarchaeum sp.
GCCGGCTGCGGCAGGAATATGGCCTCCGGCAGTTGAATTGGGTATGCCTTCTATTGCCTTCTGCAGTACTTTGTTCACCGGAACCTTAAAATCTCCCCGGCGGGCTGAAAACCGGGCTCTCTGGTTGGTTAATTCAGTAAGGATAATTGTTTTATTGGGATTGCGCCTGCTCAGCTCGTTTATTACATCGGATTTTATTGCAGGATACTTTGGTTTTATGGTATAAATGCACAGGTTGATTTCTTTGAAATTTTTTTCGTTTTCCTTTGCCTGTTCAATCATTTTCTTTTTTTCCCCTTCAAATTCGTCGAAGATTTTTTGGAATTCTTCCTTACAGCACGCGTCTATATCTGCTTTGAATAATTCCCAGACTATACTTTCAATTTTTTCAGGAGTAACAACACTGACTGCAGAGACAAGATTCTGCACTTTTCTTATTTTAGCCTCTGTTGCCCTGTTCTTTTCGATTGTTTCTTTTACAAATCCCTCCCAAGCATCCTCCCCCTTGTCGCCAAAAATTCCAACGCAGGCAACCCAGTCCATTTCACTGATGTCGACGAGCCTGCCAAAAAGGTCATAACAAAGTTTTGCCGCAGCATACCGGCTCGGATTTATTTCTGAGAAAAATTTTGCATTGAGAAACAGGACTTTTTTCGAGTTAAAATCCTCCTTGTACTGGTGATGGTCAATTACAACACAATAATCAAGAAACTTGACTTTTTCAAACCTTTTTTCCGGAGAATCAATTCCCAAGTCAACTATTAACAGCTTGTTGACTCCCTTACTAATCAAAGAGTTTATTATTTTTTCCTCATTCAATTTGTCTCCATAAGAATAGCTTCGCATGAAAACAGGCTTTTTTCCCGAAAGCTTGAAAACAGCCTTTGCAGCAATTGCGCCAGCCGCTATTCCATCAGCATCGCTGTGGTGCACTATTGCAATTTTATCTGTTTTTTCCAGGTTTTCACAAAATATTTTAAACTTCTCTATAAGCTCTTGCATAAGATTTATCAGTAACAAAACGTTTAATAAATCTAAACTAGCTATTCTTACATTGAAGACAGGAGGATTGTTATGGCATATGAACACACAAACAGCAGGGGAGTAAAATATTACTTGCACCAAAAAGGGCATTTAATGTTTTTCTCCAAAAAAAGCGAAGGCTCAATTGACTTGCCAGAGGGCATGAATGTAGTGGAAAATTCACGCACAGGCCTTCCAATGGTAAAGAAAAAACAGTGATTTAATTTTTGGGGTTGATTTTTTGCGTTACAACAAAAAAGCCCTTGATGGGGCTGTTGCATATTACAAAAAAGAATTGTCAAACGAATTAGGGAAAAAAAGCGCTGTTTTAATAGAATTGCAGCTCAAAAATTCACGCGCCTTTTTTTCACTCGCACCTTTGAGCAGGGCAATCCATGAATTGGGTGCAGATGCAAATGTCTTTGTTCTCGATGGCAAAAGCGAAATGCTTGGAACCCTTAGAAGAACATGGGCGCTTTTCCAAAAAAGAGAGCAGGGTGCAGACACAAAAACTCTGGGAGCATTTATTGGTTCTGTTCAAAAGAAAACTAAATCAAAGCAATTCGCAAAAATTTTTGAAGCCCCGAATTTAGAGCTTACAGCCTCGCCCAAAGGATTCAAAGGAAAGGGCATTCTTCTCCAGTATCAGACGAAATGGTTCAAAAAATTTATGTGGAGCCAGCTCAATCAAACAGCAAAAAGAATCTTAACCCAGGGATATGGCATCAAAAAAAGCGAGAGAATGAGCATTGGATTTGAACTGCTTCCCAAAAAAAAAGATTTGGAACTGCCATTACAGGATTATTTAGACAGTTT
Organism: Candidatus Iainarchaeum sp.; assembly: GCA_016931555.1. GTDB lineage: Archaea > Iainarchaeota > Iainarchaeia > Iainarchaeales > JAFGEM01. Next base: position 1,840 of record JAFGEM010000055.1, read on the forward strand.
TTCAATTGCATATAGTTTTGCTTTGCAGGCAAAGAGAATGTGCAAAAAAGTTGCAATGGGGGCAGACACAGCGCGGATGTCACAATTAGAGGCAATGGACAGGATCTCAGACTTGTCAGCAACAATCTCGGGATGCGAGTATGAAAAAAAAATTTCAGAACCATGGTTTGAGGAATTCAAAAAGCTTTCGCCAATAATCGGCGCAGGCAAACTCAAGCTTTCAGACGCCTCATTTGCAGTGCATGGAAAAGGCTACGGGGGCAAACATTTTTTTGGATTAAGAATAGGATATCCTACACCCAACAAAAAAAGCAGGTGGCAAAGCCCGGGCCAAATGTTCTTAAAGCCATGGTGGCTTGACCAAACAAAAATTGATTCACGGCCTGCAAAAAGAAGGCACGCAATAACAGAAACACTCCCAATTGAAAACTATGTGAGAACATGCAACATTGATTACTATGAAATGCGAAAAAGAGACGATGAAATACGAAATATCCTCAAAAAATGCAAAAAACTTTATGTTAAGGGAAAAAAAGTAAAGGGCGGGCAAACAAACCTTGTGTTGGACATGACACACATACTTGAGAAGAAAAGCCCTGTTCTTGCTTCAGACATAGAGGTTAACCCAAGCACTCCGGGAGAAGCCTCAAGCATTTTCAAGGTAAAGGCAGGGCGCTATGGAAACTTTCCCGGAGGAGAGGTTTTTCTCACGCCGCACAAAATGGACGGCGTTTTTGTTGGAGATGTTGTAATTGCAATTGACCAGAGCTATATAATTGGCCATAACAATCCATTGGTTGTGCGCGTAAAAAACGGGCACTACAAAATAGTCTCGGGGCCAAAAAAAATTCTCAATGCATTCAACAAGCGCAAAAAGGAAGCGCGTAACATAATCAGCCAGCTTGAAAGGCACAAGTCTGTTCCTGCAAAAATAATCCAGACTTACAAGCGCAACTTTGACAGGGTAGGAGAATTTGCAGTAAACACAAACCCAAAAGCAAGGCTCTCACGCTATCTAATTGAAACAGAGAAGCTCGCGCGCATGATGCACATTGCACTCGGCTCAGGCTATGAGCCAGGAAGAGAAACACTATACCACTGCGACATTGTCCTAAACAATCCAAGGCAAAAAATGAATATTTGGGGAACAGACCTCAAAGGAAAAGAGCACTGGATAATCAAAAACGGAAAGTTTGTAGTCTAAAATAAAGCCTTATCTTTTCGGCAAAAAAACAAAAAAATGGAAAATAGCATGAAACAAAAGATTTCAGAACTGTTTGACAGCACAAAGGCAGATGCTGTTTTGTTGCGCAATTCAAGTTCTGCATGGGAGCAAAACTTTTACTACTACTCAAAACTGCCTTTTGGGTTTTATTCAAGCAGCTTTTTAATTCTAAAAAAAGGGAAAAAGCCAGTGCTTTTGACAACAAAGCTCGAGGGTGGCAAAGCCTTGGGAACTGTTGTAAAAAAGCTTGATTCAAAGAAACAATTTGAAAAAACACTGCAAAAAGAGCTTAAGGGGATTAAAAAAATTGGCCTGAATTTTGATTTATACCCAAAAAATGCTTTCTCAAACCTAAAAAAAGTGCTGCCCAAA
>JAFGEM010000056.1 GCA_016931555.1 Candidatus Iainarchaeum sp.
CGATAATCAAAAAAAAGAAAAGCTTGTCCCAGAGCATAAAAAATATGTTACTCAAAAAACACCAAAAGAATATGCGTAACACAAGAAAAAGAGTAACAGGATGCCCCCTCAGGGATTAAAACCTAAAGTTCAAAGCCCTTAAGCCCCTCGGAGTGAAATTATTATACTGAAAACATATAGTGCTAGGATGTTAATTAGATTAACGCTGCTCCCTTTTTGAAAACAGTAAGATTTTTATTCAACCTTTCCCTATTAGAAAACATGAAAACAAGCATTTTATTGTTAGCTGGATTGATTCTTGCAGTAGTTTTGTTTAGTGGTTGCACACAAGAGCCAGAGAGTAAACTTTGCGGGGAATTTGAAGTTTATTGTGTGGCTTCTGCCAGTATAAGCTGCAGTTATTACATTGAGCCGTGTGGTAACGGGGAACAGATATGGTTTGATACGTCAATGGAGGCTAAAGTGGAGGCAAATCAGCGAAGTTTAGTAACCGAAGAGAGACCAGTATCGTTACAGTATGTAAGAGTAATAAACCCAAAGTTTTCAGAGATTGGTTGCATAATTGACTTTGATAGGATAGAAAGAATTGAAGTGACATCGAGTGATGATCCAATTGGCAGGTGGGAAGAAGCCTGCTCCAAATGCTAATTTGATTTTTCTTTTTTTGCTAACCGCTGGTTTTTTGTCGAAAAGGGTTTCCCCTTGCCCCCTCAGGGATTTGAACCCTGGTCACAAGCTTGAAAGGCTTGGGTCCTTGACCGGGCTAGACGAAAGGGGCATGCCAAAGCAATTTTTAAACCTTTGCGATTTAAAAATTAGTAATCAATTGGTAAATAACTTGTTTTAAGATTTTTTTTTAAAGCTATTGATTGAAGGAATTTTTTATGGCGAGATTCGAAGAAGCAGACAAAAGACTGTTTGAAAACATTTGGATATGCATGAAATGCAATTCAAAGAATAAAAGTGGAAAGGGAAAGCCTAGGAAATGCAGGAACTGCAAAGGCAAGAGATTTAGGCTAAAGCACAAAGTAAAGAAAAGCGGAAAATAAAGGCTTTGAATAGTTAGCTTTTTATTCTAAAAAAACCTATTTTTATTGTTTTAAATGAAGCCGAGAAATGCCAAGATAGGGTCAAGTGCTTTCGCAATACTAATGCTGATATTCATAATAGCTTATTTGGCAATAGAAAATTCCGGTTCATTTGAGGGAATGTTTGTAAACATTGCAATTGCAGGGGCAATAGTGTTATGCGCATTTATTTCACTCGCGTTTTTTATAAAGTCAATGCCAATTCCCGAAAAGCTTCCAAAGCATTTGAAACAGGAAAGAGAGGAAAAACACGTTGTTCTTGATTATACGGAACGCGAATAAACGTTGTTTGTTCTCGACGGTTTTGCTGCTATAAAAACAATTATAATATTGTTTTGACTTGATTTTATTATGAAAGCAATTGCTTTATGCGAACTAATACGGCCATTGAATTGTGTAATGGCAGCTATTGGAGTTTTTATTGGATACAGTATTGCAATAGGAAGCATTGGAGTCACAATGCAATTGGGGATTGCAATGCTTGCTGCATTCCTTGTGTGCGGGGCAGGGCAGGCAATTAATGATTTTTTTGACTCAGAAATAGATGCAAAGAAAAATTTGGGAAAGCCAATTCATGGAAAGAGAATTTCGAAAAAAAGTGCATTGTATTATTCACTTATATTATTCCTAATTGGAAACATTCTTGCAATTGCACTTCCATTGGAATCGCTTGCAATTGCAGTGTTCTTCAGCATTGTATTGATTCTTTACTCTGCAAAAATGGGCAAAGTGAAATATATTGGGAATTGGATTGTTGCGCTCGGAACAGCATTTACGCTAGTGTTTGGGGCTTCACTGACAGGCAACTACGGGGTAATTGTTTGGCTTGCGGGGGCAGCATTGCTTGCAAATGTGGCGCGGGAAATAATCAAGGACGCGCATGATTTGGAGGCAGATAAGGGAAGCAAAGTTTCACTGCCAATGATTTTAGGGAGAGGGAGCGTGAAATTGGTTGTGTTCTGCGTTTACATTGCTGCAATTGCACTCGGGTTTTACGCGCATTATATTATTGGATTTGGGGGCACAGCATATCTTGTTCTGCTTACAATTGCCTCATTAATTTTTATTTTGTCATGGTTAAAGTTTGCAAAAACAAATTACAGGCACGGGCAAAAGCTGGCAAAAATAGGAATGTTAATTGCGCTAATAGCGTTTATTGCGGGTGTTTTTTAATGAGGGAAGTTCTTTTACTGAAAACAATTGCACTGCTAAAGGAAAAGGGGTTTACAGTAGAAAGCTTCATACACTCGAATTCCTGTTTTGACATTGCAGCAAAGCGCGGGAAACTAGTGCTTGCAATAAAGGTTTTGAACAATATTGATTCTTTGAGAGAGGAGCAATGCAGTGAATTGAAGAAAGTTGCTGTATTGTTTAATGCAATTGCAATTATTGTAGGAGAGAAAAGCAAGGCATTTTTTTTGAGGGATAGCGCTGTGTATGAGAGATATAGCGCGAATGTTGTCAGCTTTGGAGGTTTGGCGAATTTGCTTGAGGAGAATTTTCCGAGTTCGTGGTATTTTAAGGGAAAAGAGATTGCGGAATTGGATTCGGAAAAAATGCGTGAAAGGAGAAAGGAACTGGGATTGACTTTGGAGGATATTGCAAACAAAATTAATTCAACAACAGAATCAATTTACAGGTATGAAAAAGGGGCAAAAATTTCACTGCAAAAAGCAGAGGCTCTGGAAGATGTTTTGGATGCCCCCCTAATAAAAAAAATAAATATTTTGGAGGGGCAGGAAAAAAAACAGGATAAAATTGGCGAAGAGGATATTGAGGATTCTGCACTGGAAAAAATACATGATTTGGGTGCAAATGTTTTTGTTTTTCGGCACGCGCCCTTCAAGGCAAGCGCTGTAAAGAAAGAATCCATAATAATTGGCAAGGGAACTGGAAAACAGGGGATAAAGAAAAAGGCAATTGAATTGGTTCAGGCACGGCATGTTTTTGAAGCAGGGCCAGTGATTATTGCAAAGGATTTCAGGGCAAAAAAAATTGGAAGCGTTCCCATAATAGAAGAGCAAGAATTAAATACTATGAGCAGGTTTAATGAGTTAAAAGAACTTATCAAGGAAAGGGCTGAAGAAAATGGTTGAAGAGGATTTTTCGGCAAAAAGAAAAAAGCTTGTGGAAGATGTTTGCTCTACTGGCTGGCTTAAAAGCGAAATTGTGAAAAAGGCTTTTTTGGAAACTAAAAGGGAAATTTTTTTTCCTGATGACATGAAAAACTCTGCTTACAACGACAGCGCATATCCAATTGGCTTTGGCCAGACAATAAGCCAGCCCGGAACAATTGCATTGATGCTTGAAATGCTTGAGTTGAAACCCGGGCAGCGTGTTCTTGAAATTGGAGCCGGATGCGGTTATGTTCTTGCATTGCTCTCAAACATTGTTGGAGAAAAGGGGGCTGTATTCGGAGTTGAAAGAATACGCGCTTTAAGAGACCTGGCAAAAAAAAATCTTGAAAAAGCGGAATGCAAAAACACTGAATTATTGGTTGGAAACGGAATTGAAGGATGGAAGCAAAAAGCGCCCTTTGACAGGATTTTGATAAGCGCTGCATGCAAGGAAATTCCAAAAGCAGTGGAGGAACAGTTGAAAGACAAGGGAAAGCTTGTGGCGCCAATTGGTTCAAATGAATTGCAGGAGCTCGTGAAAATTGAAAGAATTGAAGACGAGTATGTGGAATTAACGCGGAAATGCTGTTTTGTTTTTGTTCCCCTCAGAAACTAGCCCCAGGCGCCAAGCCTTGTTTGTTTTGCACTGAAATCAAGTTTTGCCTCAATTTTTTTTAAGGCGCTTTCAACGCGCTCTTTGCTGAAAGCGTGTTCTTCACAAAGGAATTCTTTAATTTTCTCTGTATTCGGAGATTTGAATTCTATTTTGTAATCCTCTGAAAAAGGGGGATTGAGAAAAATTTGTTCTATTTCCTTATAATCAAAATCAGGTGTGTGGGAAGTTTCTTTTATAATGTCCTCAAAAGAATCAAATTTTTGCACGAGCTGGAGCGCAGTTTTTGACCCAATTTTTGGAAACTTTTGATTGAAATCAGTCCCAACAAGAATTCCTATCCAGACAAGCTTCCTGCGGTCAATTCCCAATACAGAGAGATTCTTTTCCAATTCTATGAGCTCTGGCTTTACTGTGTAATAATAATCCTTGCCAGGCGCTTTTCTTTTTCCAGAGACAGTGACATTGCGCAGCAGGCGCTTTGCACTGAAAAGCAATGAATCAAAATCCTGGGAAACACAGCCAAACAACTCATTCTTGTCAACCATTTGTGCAATTTGCGCTTCTCCCTCGCTTGGGGCCTGAACAACAGGCAAACCCATGTATTGGAGGAGTGTTTTTGCCTGTTCAACCATTTCCTTTGTGAGCTTGGAGGACTGCATTGCATATTTGCGCGCTGATTCAACATCGCCTTTTTCCTTTGCGGTTTTGAATTTTTCCGCTGCAGTTGTTCTAATGCGATTTCGTTCCTCTGTTGTCTCTCTCTTGAGCTTGTTTGGCTTGCCGTCAAAAACAAAAACAGGCAGTGCGCCAGCATCAAGGAGATTGAGTGTCCGATAAAACAAGCCTGTTAAGTGCGAAGTAATCCTGCCTTTTGAGTCCATTAAGGGAGTGCCGTCAGAGCCCCGAATTATTGAAAGAAACTGATAGAGAATATTGTATGAGTCAACGCCGATTTTCCGCCCATTAAGAAAACTCAGCTCTATTTCCTGTTTCTCCAATATGTCTGAAATTTGAGTGCCCATAATAAACAATTAATCAAATTAAAAGTACTTAAAGTATAGATAATTATTTAAGAAAAACTTCAAAAACAGGGGCAATACATTAAAACCGCATTAAGGCACAAAATTAAGTGGCTTACAGGCATAAGAACAGGAAAAAACCCATTTTACACCTCAAATAATGGTTTTTAGCACAATTGTCGAAAAAAAAATGTCCTGTCCCGAAATAAGTTCCTCTCTAGAAAAGAAGTAGCTTCCTCAGTAGATTTGGTGGTCTACATGAGGAAGCTGAATAAA
>JAFGEM010000057.1 GCA_016931555.1 Candidatus Iainarchaeum sp.
AAGAGGCTGTTCTGCCCTGCTCAAAATTTTTAATTCACTTGCCTCAACCTCAATTTTGCCTGTTTTAATTTTCTTGTTTTCAGTTCCTTTGGGGCGTTTGGCTACTCTGCCCTCTATTTCAACAACAAATTCCCTTCCAAGAGAAGAGGCAAGTTTATGCGCGTTCCCGCTTGATTTAGGGTTAAAGACAATTTGTGTAATTCCTTCCCTGTCACGCACATCAATAAAAATCAGGTTTCCGTGGTCGCGCCTGTTGGCAACCCAGCCCTGCAAAACAACCTTTTTTTTGAGGTTTTTTTCAGTTAATTCCCCGCAGGAATGTGTCCTATGCATGTTTTCCACTTAAAAAGAATGGGCAGCTATTATTTAAAAAGCATTCTTCGCAGAGCGGTTTTTTTCTGCAGTAGCGCTTTCCATGTTCAACTATAAGCGCATGGAATTCATTGAAAATTTTTGTATTTTTTGGGAGATTTTCCTCAAAAAAACACTGGTTTTCTACATAACTTTGCATTGGCTTGCCGCAAAACCTCCCCACAAAACGTTTTGTGTAAGCGTCAACAACAAATACCGGCTTTTCCGCAGCATACAATATTATGTCGTCTGCTGTTTCATTCCCAATTCCGTGCAGTGAGAGCAGTTCCTCTCTCAATTCAGAAACCGGTTTTTCAAACAGCTTTTCAATTTTGCCCGAATAATTCTTTTCCAAATAATTACAAAAAAATTTGATTTTCCTAGCTTTTTGATTGTAGTATCCGCTTGGCCTTACAAGCGCCGCAAGTTTTGCCTGGGGCGCGTTTGCAATTTTTTTGCATGAAAGCATTTTCTCCCTGTTCAGATTCTCAAGCGCGCGCATTACATTTTTCCAGTCAGTGTTTTGCGTGAGAATTGCGCCAATTGCAATCTCGAGCTTCTGGTTTTCACTTAGTTTCGCGCGTTTTTTATAAGTCGGCGTAATTTCCCCCTTTTCTGTTACAGGCCACCACAATTGCCGACCATAAAAAGAGAGCATTTTGCCAAATAATTTTTGGGGATTCATTAAACAAATTGCCGTGCAAATTGATTTATTTTTTACTGAGCCTTTCCCCCAGGACTTTTCCCTGTACTATTGCTGCTGTAAAGGGATATCCGGGCAGTCTGCCCCCGTTTCTTTTGCCGTCTGCAGCGCATTCTCCCACTGCAAAAAGGTTGTTGCATCCAAAAACCCTGCCAAACTGGTCTGTTCTTATTCCTCCGGAGGTATAATGTGCTGCAGGCATAATGGGTATTGCCTGATTTCCGAAAGCAAAAATAATGCCATGGCCTTGTTTTCTGCGGGCATTTGATTCAGCGAGAAGTCTGTCAAAGCATTCATGATAGCAATTGTTTTCGAGCATGTGCCTTGTGCGTTTCCGAAAAACAAGGTTGCCTTCATTATCAACAAACTGCCCAAGCTTTACCTTGTTTCCTGTTAATATTTCTCTCCCCCTGTTGAATGCAAAAGGGTGCAAAAAAACACAATGATTGTTTACAACCAAGCCTCCGAGCAACTGGACCATTTCAAAAATTTTGAGGTTATGGTTTCTGAAAGCAGGGGTATGTGCAAAGTGGCCTGCATAACCACCCGTCGCCAAAACAACTTTTTTGGCCCGGACTTTGAAGTGGGTGCCTTTTCTGCGGAATATTGCCCTGAAAACACTATTGCTTTCAGAGAGATGAACTAAATGCGCGGAAGTTTCAATAGCCGAAATATTTTTTTGGAGTGCCCTGAGAATTTTGGCTCCTCCCCGCTCTTTTCCCGAGGGAATAATCCCAAAAGACCTTTTTTTATAGCGTATTCCCAGCTCGCTAAAAAAGTCCTTTACACTACCAGCGTTCGAGTAAATAAACCGCACTCTATCCTCGTTATCACCCAAATGCAAAACACTTTTTCTTATTGTTTCTTCAAGCTCGTTTTGTTTCGGGATTCTGCAATGCCCAAAGCTTATTGAAGAAGTGTTTGCCAAAGCAGTATCCTGCTCTGTGCAAACAATATAGCTTGCGTTTCTCTTCTCGAGCTCGAATGCAAGAGCACTTCCCGCTATTCCAGTGCCCACAATCAGGGTATCAACGTTTTTGTCACAGGAAGTTGAATGGCGGGGCAGAGCTTTGCTTGGGAAAGAATCAGGGCGAAAGCCAAAGTCCATCACTTGCATGGCTCATATCAATTAGATTATAGCTTAAGGTTTAAATAGCTTAAAGTTCAGCAGTATTCCTGCAAGAATTTTTGAGGCGCCTCTTCAAGCGCGCGCGATGGGATTCTCAGGCGCCGCTGTACTGTGTTTGCAAATTCCCTTGCATAACCGTGAAATGTAAAAACTGCTTTTGGCTTTGCCTCTTTCACGTAATGCATTAGCTGGTTGAAATCAGCGTGATCTGAGAGCGGGAATATTTTGCTGTAGCAGTTCCTGTATTGCCAGCCTGTTGCCATTGCAGAAAAAATCTTTTTTCCGAGAGTTTCTTCAAGCACTGAAATGAGCTCTGGCTTTACAAGCGAGGGCGGCATTATCAGTACATTTGAATCGCGCAGATTGTGGTCGAGCTTGTAATATTCTCCGAGCTTTACCCCTTCTTTTTCATAAACCTTGTTCATTTTGAAGATGCTATCATGCACTATTGGAGTTATGCCTGCGTACTCATTGGAGATTGCTGTTAATTCCTGTGCCTTTCCAAGGGAATAGCCTGCAAGAAGCACAAAAGAGTTTTTTGTCTTTTCCCGAATCCACTTGGACATTTCGCTGTAAACCTGTTCGCGGCTTGGAAACTCGAATGCAGGCAAACCGAATGTGGTTTCTATCAAAAGCACATCGCTTTTGAGTATTTCTGCCCCCTTTTGCACAAGGGAGTCCTGTAGTTTGAAGTCAGAGGTTATTGCAATTGTATTGTCTCCCTCAATCAAAACCTGGCTGCTTCCGAGAATATGCCCTGAATTGTGCAGTGAAACTTTTGCAAGCGGCATGGAAAAACGTTTCTTGAATTCCTGCGGATTCGGATTTTGCACTTTTGAATAGCGGGATTCAATTATACTGTGTGTTGGCTTTGAGAAAAAGAATTTTGATTCTTTGTCAAGGCAGACATGGTCAGCGTGCGCGTGCGTGATTACAACGTTTTCAGCGCGTTTTTTGGTTTCGGGGTCAATAACAAGATCGCTTCCAAAAAATATGCCTTTGTTGTAAAAAAAGTTCATGTAATTAATAGGCTGTTGTCCTGTCCCGAAATAAGTTCCTCTCTAGAAAAGAAGTAGCTTCCTCAGTAGATTTGGTGGTCTACATGAGGAAGCTGAATAAAA
>JAFGEM010000058.1 GCA_016931555.1 Candidatus Iainarchaeum sp.
ACAGGGGAAGCTGATAGAGGCTGCCGGAAAAGGCGCAAATGCAAAGGTCATGGAAAGGCTTCAAAGGAGGGCTCTAATGCAAAAAATAAACATGGCTGCAAGGCAGATAAATCTCGCAGCAGCAAACCTTACAATCCACAGTTATTTTAGGGAGCTCGAGTTAGCAGAGCCAACAAAAAGAGGGAGAGTGAAGCAAATAACAGACCGCATGAATAAGAGCGGTGCAGAGGTAATGGAGGGAATGAGAAAGCTCGGCGCAACAGAAGCCAAAGAACTTGAGGTAATGCTAGGGCGCATATATGAGAGGCTGCAGAAATTGGGAGAGGAAAGCGCGACTGCAAAGCCAGAGGAGTTTGCAAGAATAAGGCAAAAGGCTAGCAGGCTTTTGCAGGGCTATGACATACTGTTTGCCAAAAGGAAAAAGGGGAAAAAATGAGAAAAAAGGGAAAAGGATTTGTGGAAAAAATTGCTTTGGAGCGCATTTACAGGTTGTTTGAATTGGCAGAAGAGAATATGGCGAGGCATCCTGAAAGAAGCAAGCGCTATGTTGAATTGGCGCGGAAGATTGGAACAAGGAACAGAGTGCGGATTCCGCAGGAATTGAAGAAAAGTTTTTGCAAGAAGTGCAATTCTTTTTTGAAGGGAAAGAATGTTGAATTGGAAGAACGGGAAAAGATGCTTGTTGTAAAGTGCAAAGAATGCGGGTTTGAACGGAAGATAAAGGGCGAGTGAGATGCCAAAAAGAAGGAGAAAGAAAAGAGAGCGCACGTTTCCACTGGAGAATCAAGGCAGGAGACCAAAAACACAAATTATTGATTTGCTTGCTCTTGGGGAAGGGGCAGAACCAAGCACAGCGCACAGGGCAGCGCAGGCGCTTCATAAAAGAGGGAAAACAGGGCGCATAGTAATGGTGGATTATCAAAAGCCAAGATATGAAACAGGCCCTAACCTCGTGCACATACAAAGTGGAGTAATAAGCTATTTGAAAAATGTTAAGCCAGGGACAGTCAGGCGTGTTACTGATGATTATTTTTACCAGAATAGCGGCTGGAAAGAAACAGGCGGTTGGGTTAAAGATTTGAAAAAAGTTGTTGGTGTTGCAAAGGCAATGCAACATTATTCTTTAACTGGGGAGGCCACAAAAAAACTTGCTGTGAAAGACCCCAAGAAAATGCGCAGGGCTTATGTGCGACTTGTGAAAACTGCGCTTGCGCCGGGAGGAAGATTTATACTTACGACTGAAAGAGGAGTATTGGCAGATGAAATTTTTTCAACTCTAACTGCAGAGGGTTTTAAGGTTACACAACGCCGAATGGCTAGGAGAGAGGTTAAGAAAAAGGGCTCTCCTCAGGCAAAGGCAGACCTGAGAAAATTCAAAGTAGTAATTAGGATTGTGGGAGTAAAGCCAAAATAATTGGCTAAACCGGTTTTCAATTAGATTTTTAAACATTGTTTTGGAAGAATTGTGTATAATTAAACTGCTTTTTTGCTTCTCTTCGGGGTAAAGCAAAAGAGGGCGCCGAAAGGCGAGTTAGTAAAGCTTTCGAAAGCGAGTGAAATGAGCGCTTCGAAAAGGTTTGCCGAAAGGCATTTTTTTAGGTGGTTTTAGTTGAAAGCGTTTGATGTTGCTCCGAACAAGATTGTGAATGCAACTGCTTTGGAGTTGGAAAAACAAGGGTTAAAAATGCCTGAGTGGGCTGTTTTTGTTAAAACAGGCTCTCACAGGGAGAGGACTCCTACAGACACAAAATGGTGGTACAACCGCCTGGCGAGTGTTCTCTATCGCGTTTACAAAGACGGGCCTGTGGGAACACAGAGGCTGCGCACTTATTACGGCGGGAGAAAAAACCGCGGCGTAAAACCGCATGCATTTAGAAAGGCAGGCGGAAAAATAATTCGGGTTTGCCTGCAGGAACTTGAAAAGCAGGGTTTGATCAAAAAAAACAAAAGCGGAGGCCGCGTTATCAGCGGCAGGGGCGCGAGCCTGCTTGACAAAATAAGCAAGGCAGCGCTGAAGCTTGCTGAGGAAGAAAAAGCCAAAACAGTTGAGAGGCGCGCTGTAAGAGAAAAAAGAATTGCACAGGATACAAAAAAGAGCAGGGAGGACACCGTGAAAAAGGCGAAGCCTGAGAAGAAGAAAAAGGAGAAGCAAAAATGAGTTCAGAGGAAAAATCCAGGGCAAACAAGGAAAAGGAAGTAGAGGATGCGTTGGAAGAACAGATGAGAATTTTGCTTTCCCCAGAGGCAAAGAGCCGGCTTACTAACGTGAAACTTGCAAACCGCGAGCTCTATCGTGGCGCTGCACAGGCAATAATTTATCTGTACCGTGCAGGCAGGATCCAGGGAAAACTGGGTGAATCGCAGTTAAAGCAGTTGCTTGAAAAATTGTCCCAAAAAAGGGAAATTAGGATTAAAAGAAAGTGATTTTATGGCAAAAAACAAGGATTCGGAATTTAAAGAATTTTTGATTAGCTCAAGGAAAAAAATCGGCCCCGGGCTTACCAATGCGCCTGTTTGGGTGTTGCGCAAAGCAGGAAAGCGAATTTGGAACCCAAAGCAGAAAAGGCACTGGAAGAATGTTGATTTGGGAATGCTCTACAGGAAGAAAAAAAAGAAGCAGAATGCTGCAAAGCTCAGGCCAAAGTCTAAGAACAGGAAGATGAAGGAAAAAAAGTGATTTTGAATGGCTGCAAAGAAAAAAGACAGGAAAAAGGAAACAAGGATAGAAAAAAAATTTGTTGTCTCGCTGCAGGGGGCGTTTGAAAAGCCGCGCACAAAGCGCGCCAAAGTAGCAATAAGGCTTGTGCGTGATTTTATGAAAAAGAATTTTCGGGTTGCAGAGGAAAACATAAAAATCTCTGCGAACGTGAACAAGGAGATTTGGGCGTGCGGAAGGGAAAAAATTCCGCGCAGAATTAGCGTTAAAACTGTTTTTGACGGAAAAAATGTGAATGTTTTTCTCCAGAGCGAAAAAATAGTGGAAAAGAAAGCGGAAAAGAAAAAAGAGGAAAAGCCAAAGGAAAAAACAGCGGCTGAAAAGGCAATGGAAGAGGAGATTGAAAAAAAGAAGGCGGAAAAGCGAGAGATGGAAAAAGAAGCCGAAAAAGTTGCAATAAAAAGAGGAACAAAATGAAGATTGTCAGGAGAACAATCCGGGGCAGCCCTTATGTGGGAGTATTTGGCTGTGTAACAGAAAAAATTGGTTTGTTTCCAATAGATGCCGAAGCAAAGGAAATAAAAGATTTGGAGGATTTGCTCGGAGTAGAAATAGTGCAGGCAAAGCTTGCGGAAAGCTCTTTGATTGGAGTCCTGGCAGAGGGCAATAGCAAAGGGTTTGTTACAGGCGAAATAGCAACTGACAATGAAATTAATTATTTGAAAGAAATCGGGGTTAAAGTAAAAAGAATCCAAGGGATTACTGCAATAGGCAACCTGTTGGAGGCAAACGATTACAGGGGATTGTGTTCTGCAATGGTAAAGCCAAAAACAAGGAAAGAAATTGGAGACTTTCTTGGAATAGAGCTAAAGGCAGCAAAGGTTGCAGACAGCGACTTGGTTGGAAGCTGCCTGGTTGCAACAAACAAGGGTTTTGTACTGAACACCAATGCAACAGACAGGGAATTTGAAGAGACAAAAAAGTTTTTTGGCGTAAATGGGTCGCTTTCAACTGCAAATTACGGCGACGTTTTTTTGGGAAACAGTGTCATTGCAAATTCAAAGGCAGCAATAACAGGAATTCATACCTCTGCTTCAGAGCTTTTGAGAATTGACGAGGGATTAAGCGATTAAAAGGTGTTATTTTATGAAAATGTTTGAGGTTAGCGGAGAATTTGAGGAAAACAATAAAAAAAAGAAATTCAAAATAAATATGGCTGCGGACAGCGCGAACTATGCTGCGGAAAAGG
>JAFGEM010000059.1 GCA_016931555.1 Candidatus Iainarchaeum sp.
ATTGAAAGGGGACCATTTGCATTTTGTCTTCAAGTCCTCGTTTTTTATTGTTGTTCCCCCTTCGAGTGAGACGAGCGCAAGGTCTGCGTCAAATCCCTCCCTCACCTGCCCCTTGTTCGGGATTTTGAATATGCGCGCTGGATTTGTAGAGCATAATTCAATTATCTTTGTAAGTGTAATGCGCTCCTCTGCAGCTGCATTCAAAAGCAATGGGAGCATTGTTTCAATTCCGGGAACTCCGCTCGGCGCATCCCAGTACGCAACTTTCTTTTCCTCCTGCAAATGCGGGGCATGGTCAGTGCCTATTGTATCAACAACATTGTTTCCAATAGCTTTCCACAATGCTTTCCTGTCCTGCGCACTGCGCAGTGGAGGATTCATTTTTCCAAAGTTCCCTAACTTTTCTAAATCGTCTTCGCACAAAAACAAGTGGTGCGGTGTTACTTCACAGCTTATGCCCTGCCTCTGCTTTTTAGCCTCAGCAATCAATTCTATTGCGTCCTCTGTTGAAACATGCAAAAAATGTATGCTGTTGCCGATTTTTTTCTGCAATTCAAGCGCTTTTTCAACAGCAATTCTCTCTGCAATTGGCGGCCGAGCATCATTATGCGCTTTCGCAGAGTCTTTGCCTTCGCGCTTTGCCCGTTCAATGCTGGCGCGGATTGTGTTTTCATCTTCGGCGTGTACTGTTACAATAATTTCCCTTTCCTTTGCGATTCTAAAAATCTCTTCAAGCTTTGAATCGTCGTTTATAAGAAGAGAGCCTGTGCTGCTTCCCATAAATACTTTTATTGAGGCAATTCCTTCAACTCTGCGAAGCTCTCCTGAGTTGTCTGTTGTTGCTCCGAAGTGAAACCCGAAATTGCAGCGTGCCTCTTTTTTCACGATGCCTTTTTTTTCCTGCAACAGCTCTCTGTTTGTAAGTGCGGGAATAGTGTTTGGCATGTCCAATACTGTTGTGACTCCGCCTGCGAGCGCTGCTTTTGTTGCATGCCCCCAATCTTCTTTGTGTGCCATTCCCGGATAGCGGAAATGCACGTGCGAGTCAATTAATCCGGGAATCAAAAAGTTCTGTTTGCAGTCTATTGTGTGCGAGCCAAGCATTTCTGATTCTGAAACCTCTGCAATCTCTGTATTTCTAATTCCAATGTTGCGTTTCAAAAAATGCCCTTTTTGGCAAATCAAGGCATTTTTCAGGACAAGGTCAAAAGCCATTTATTTCTGCCTCCATTGTGCATATTCCTGTAGGGAAACTTTTTTAGCGCTTTTCAGCATTGCAAATTTGCCAAAATCCCGCATTTTTCTTATCTGCGTGCTTTTGAATACTGGGCCGTCCTTGCATACGAGCCACTCGTCTATTGCACACTGCCCGCAAATCCCTGTTGCGCACTTCATAAAGCGCTCCAGATTCAGCTGGCATTCCGCGCCAAATTTCTCGCACAACTCAAAAACCCTTACAAGCATTGGCTCTGGACCACAGCCGAATACGCAGTCAAATTTTTCTTTTTCCAGCAGTCTTTCCAAAACGCTTGTTGTAAACCCCTTTTCTCCGAGGGAACCGTCATCCGTGGTTATGTATATTTCTCCTGTGTTTTTTAGGCGCTCCTTGAATAAGCATTCGTTTCCAGTTCTTGCGCCGAGCACAATCTTCAAATTCACATCGCGCTTTTTCAGTTCCTCTGCAAGCATTAAGAGTGGCGCTGCTCCACATCCTCCCGCAACAATACACGCATTTTTTGCCCCCCCAAAGTCAAAGCCTTTTCCAAAAGGCCCTCTTATCCCGATTGAATTGCCTTCTTTTAATTCAAACATTTTTTTTGTGAATTTTCCCTTTTCCTGAACAGTAATTGCAGTTTCATTTCCCGTGCCAGTGAGAGTAAACGGCTTTTCATCAACTCTCGGAAGCCAGGCCATTGCAAACTGCCCTGGCTTTGCATCTGTTTCCAAATCAAGATAGAACGTGCGTATGCTCGGGGTCTCCTGCGCAATTTTTTTTATTCGCGCCATTTTTGGAGTCATTTGTTTTCACTGTCCAGTTTTTCAATAATTTTTGGAAGCTTTCCAATACCTTTTATTATAAAATCGGGTTTTGCCTTTTCAAGCTTTTCCTTTGAATCAACTCCCCCTAAAACCCCGATGCTTCGTATCCCCACAATTCTTGCTGTTTCAATGTCATGGCATGTGTCGCCAACGTAAATTGCTGCCTCTTTTTTGATTCCGTTCTTTTTCACTAACTCTAAAATTTTTTCTTTTTTATCCGCATGAGACCCGCTTATAACATCAATGTAACTGGAAATCCCAAATTCTTTTACTTCTTCTTCCAGCAGGCTCTGGTTGTGTGAACTGAAAATGATTATCCTGATTTTCTGTTGTTTTAATTTTTGCAAAGTTTCTTTTGCTTTTGGAAAAAGTCTGTTCTTTTTGCAGTATTTTGGGTACAATGTTTCCCATGCTGTATATTCTTCTTCTATATTCACTGGAACGCCAAGTTTTTTGTAAAAATTTGTCCATGGCATTTCATACAATTCGGCAAATTTTTTTCTTGAAATTCTGGCGTGCCCCTGCATTTCCAAGCGGTCGTTTGTTGCGCAAAAAATGCATTCAATGTCATTCATGAGGACGCCGTTCCAGTCAAAAATAATTGTTTCAATCATGCGCACAGCCCCCAATTTTTTTTTACTCGTGTGCAATCCCCACTAATTCTTTTACATTTGCAAATCCATTCTCATTCATCCATTCTTCCATTTCACTGCAAACTTTTTTGAAAACATCAATCCCCTTGAAGTGCACTCCGCTTCCAATTCCAATTGCGCTTGCGCCTGCCTGCATTAATTCAATTGCATCTCTCCCGCTGCTGACTCCGCCGACTCCGAGAATTGGAATTTTCACTGCCTCGTAAATTTCCCAGATGCACTTGACTGCAACTGGCTTTACAGCAGGCCCTGAAAGCCCGCCTTTTTTGAAGTGCAGCACTGGCTTCCGCGCCTCTATATTAATTACCATTCCCGCAACAGTATTGATTGCACAGATTGCATCTGCCCCTGCTGCTTCGCATGCCTTTGCAATTTCCGCAATATTCGGCGCCTGTGGAGTAAGCTTTGCAATAAGCGGAATTTCCCCAACAGCTTTTTTTACTGCGCTTATTACTTCTGCACTTGCATCAATATTGCAGCCGAAAACCTGCCCGTGCTTTTCAGAATTGGGGCAGCTAATGTTTGCTTCAACTATTGCGGGCTTTTGCTTTGCCACGTTCTCCGCTACTTCGATAAACTCTTGTACATTTGCACCGTAAATGGAAGCAATTACTGGCACTGGGCATTTTTTCAATGCTTCCCAGACATCTTCCATTTCTTTGTATCCTTCAGAGGACAATCCAACTGCATTAATCAATCCATGCTCCCATTCAAATATTGTGGGATTATTGTGCCCTTCCCTTTCGCGCGGGCCAATGCTTTTTATTGTTACTGCGCCAGCTCCGTTTTCAGCCGCGCGAATTAGAAGCTCGGCGCTTGTTCCGAGTATGCCTGAAGCTAAAACAGTGGGATTTCCAAGTTTTACTTTGCAGAATTCTGTTTCCAGCATCCAACCCCAATTAAATTAAATTCAAAAATTAATTAAATAGCACTATTAATTTAATTGCGCTTTTTAGTTTGTTTTTTTGTCTCCCTTTGTTTCGAGGACACTGCCTTTTTTGAAAACAACTTCTGTATGCGGGAATGCAAAATTGACTTCAGAATCTTTCATTACATTGTTGTAGATTA
>JAFGEM010000060.1 GCA_016931555.1 Candidatus Iainarchaeum sp.
AAATAATTGATGCTACTCCAACACAAAAACAAATACTTGACACGCTAAAGCAACACAGCTTAGAACAGTTACTGAGCAGGGTAGCAAGCATCCGCGACAATTACAAATTAGAAAGAAAAATAATCGTAAGCGAGACTGTAACAGGGCAAAGAAAAACAACAATAGTGCTAACAGTAACAAATCTTGGGGAATTGCCTTTGACTGGAATAACTTTGCTTGAAGATGTTCCTAAGAGTGTTGCAGCAAACGCAAGCCAAATAATAACACGCAACGAAACAATAACACTCAAAGAAGATCCACTAATACAATTCATAGCAGTCGGAAAACTAGGAAAAGAAACAGCATTCGCATACAGCGTTGAAAAAGAAATAACAGACACAAGCGTATTCAAGCCAGCAATAATCCTAAACCACACACTACAACAAAACCCAACATGCATAGCAGGATGCAACGACGACAACCCATGCACAACAGATAAATGCATAAACAATACCTGCGTCCACTTTCTAGTTCCGGACGGACAAGCATGCGGTTACGCGCAGAAATGCAAACAAGGAATATGCATAGCACAACCAACAACACCACACACAGAAAGGCCACTCATATTGGGCATGCCGCAAGAAATAATAGCAACAGCACTAATCGCAATAATTGTAATAGTATTGATAGCGCAGTTTTACACAAGAAAGATAGCAAAGAAAAAGAAGCATAGAAAATAGTTTTTATTTTTTCCAGATTCCCTCAAAAAATCCTTTTCTCTTTTTGCCTAGGCTTTCCTCGTTCTGCATTTCTTCTAACAATTGCCTCTGCTTTTTGCTCAGGTTTTTTGGAGTTTCAATAATAACCTTTACAAACTGGTCTCCCTTTCCCCTTTCATCAATGTATTTTATTCCCTTGCCTTTAATTCGGAATATTGTGCCTGTCTGTGTTCCTGCAGGAATTTTTAGCGAAACTTTTCCATGGACTGTTGGCACATCCATCTCTGTTCCCAATGCTGCTTCGCTGAAGCTTATTGGTATCTCTGAAAAAACATCGTAATTGTCGCGCCTGAAAAGCTCGTGCTCCTCAACAAATATTAGAATGAAAAGGTCTCCGAATCCTGCTTTTCCTTCATGCCCCATTCCTGCAAAGCGCATGTGGTTCCCTGTGTTTATTCCTGCGGGAATTTTTACTTCTAGCTCTTTCTTAACCTCTGCAACTGCTTTGCCTTTGCATTTTGAACAGGTTTTTTTTGCTGTTTTTCCGGTTCCACTGCACTTTGGGCATGTTGACTGTGTCTGGAACACTCCGAAAGGCATGCGCCGGGTTTGAATTGTAACGCCTTTTCCACTGCAGTTATCACAGGTTTCAAGCTTTGCATCTTCTGCGCCTGTTCCTTTGCAGGCCTTGCATTTTTCAAGCCTTTTGAACTTAATCTCTTTTTTTGTTCCAAAAGCAGCTTCTTCAAAAGTAATGCTTAGGTCTATTCTAATGTTTGCCCCGCGCGCGTTTTCGCGTTTTGCCCTCTGGCCAAAAGTGTTTCCAAACAAGTCTCCAAAGCCCGAGAATGTGCCAAAGCCGCCTATGTTCCTGAAAAGGTCTTCGAAATCAAATTCAAAGTCTCTTGAGTTGAATCCGCGGAATCCCTGGAACCCTTGGAATCCTTCAAAAGAATGCCCAAATTGGTCATAGTTTGCCTTTTTTTGGGGGTCTGATAAGATTTGGTATGATTCGAGAATTTCCTTGAATTTTTCTTCTGCTCCGGGTTCTTTGTTCAAATCCGGGTGGTATTTTTTGGCAAGCTCTTTGTAGGCTCGCTTTATTTCCTCTGGGCTTGCCTCTTTTTTCAAGCCGAGTGTCTCATAGTAATCTTTTTTCTGTGCCATTAGCTTTTACCTTTTTTTTGAAAAAAGAGCGTTATTTTTTTTCTGCGTCTTTCTTTTCCTTGAATTCGCCTTCGACAAAACCATTGTCTTTCTTTTCTTTTGCCTGCTCTTGATTGTTCCCGCTTTTGCTGTAAATTTCTCGCCCTACTTCGCTTAGTGCTGTATTGAGGTCTTCAACCGCAACCTTTACCCTGTACATGTCTTTTGGCTCCTGCTTCAAAGCAGTTCTCAGTTCGCTCATTTTCTTTCCAATATCCACTGCTTTTTCTGCGGAAACCTTGTCTTTCAAGTCCTTCATTGTTTGTTCTGCAGTGTAGAGTGTTGTGTCTGCATTGTTTAGTGTTTCAATCTCTTCCTTGTGTTTTCTGTCCTCTTCTGCGTGTGCCTCTGCGTCTTTCTTCATTTTCTCGATTTCTGTGTCAGAGAGTTTTTGTGATGCAACAATTTTTATGCTTTGTTCTTTTCCAGTTCCAGTGTCTTTTGCAGTAACATGCACTATTCCGTTTGCATCAATGTCGAATGCAACTTCTATTTGCGGGATTCCCCTTGGTGCGGGTGGAATTCCTGTTAACTGGAATCTTCCCAGTGTTTTATTGTCTTTCGCAATTTCGCGTTCTCCCTGTAAAACATGGATGTCTACTGCGGGCTGGTTGTCTGCAGCTGTTGTAAAAATCTGGCTCTTTTTTGTTGGTATTGTAGTGTTTCTTGGAATAAGCGGTGTTCTTACTCCTCCGAGTGTTTCTATTCCAAGTGTCAGGGGAGTAACATCAAGCAATAAGAGGTCTTTTACTTCGCCTCCAAGGACTCCTGCCTGTATTGCTGCTCCCATTGCAACGCATTCCATTGGGTCAACGCCGCGCTCTGGCTTTATGCCTGTAATTTTTTCAACAAACTGCTGCACTGCAGGCATTCTTGTCGGGCCGCCTACAAGGACAACTCTTGTAATGTCCCCGTGGCTTATTTTTGCATCTGCAAGTGCCTGTTGCACTGGTTTTTCGCATTTTTTTATTAGGGGCGCCACTATTTGCTCAAGCTTGGCTCTTGTGAGTTTTGTTACCAAGTGTTTTGGGCCGTCTTTTGTCGCAGTAATGTATGGGAGATTTATTTCTGTTTCAATTACTGAGCTTAATTCTATTTTTGCTTTTTCTACTGCGTCTATTACTCTTTGCATTGCAACTTTGTCTTTTTCCAAATCAATGTTTTCCGTGTTTTTGTATTCGGATACAATATATTCTACTATTGCATTGTCCATGTCTGTTCCGCCGAGCTGTGTGTCTCCCGAAGTGCTTTTCACTTCAAAAACGCCAGAGCCGAATTCCATTATTGTTACATCCAGTGTTCCCCCGCCTAAATCGAAAACAAGTATTTTTTGGTCTTTGCCTTTTTTGTCTACGCCGTATGCAAGGCTTGCTGCTGTTGGCTCGTTTATTATTCGTATCACATCCAAGCCCGCTATTTTGCCTGCGTCTTTTGTTGCCTGCCTCTGGTTATCGTCAAAGTATGCGGGCACAGTAATAACTGCTTTTTCAATTGTTTCTCCCAAAAATTCTTCCGCGTCTTTCTTGATTTTTTGGAGCAAAAACGCGCTCAATTGCTGCGGCGTGTATTCCTTTCCGTTTACTTTGTATTTGTAGTTTGTCCCCATTTTTCTTTTAAATGCAGTAAATGTTTTTTCGGGATTGCTTATTGTCTGCCTTTTTGCAGGCTCTCCCGTGAGAAGGTGGCCTTCTTTTGTCCATGCAACATAGCTTGGGAATGCTTTTCCGTAAACAGAGGCGCCTTCAGAGCTTGGAATAATGCGCGCCTTTCCCGCCTCCAAAAATGCTGCTGCTGAGTTTGATGTTCCCAAGTCAATTCCAATTATTTTTCCCATTTAATCACCTTCTTTTTTAAAAAGCCTCGAATGGTCCTTTTGGGGCAGGAGGCATAAAATCATCCATTTCATCGGGTTGCAGGGGGCTCATTATTATTCCTCTGTCTTCTTATTTATTTTAACCTTTGCAGCTCTTAATAGTTTGCCTTTTAGGAGAAAGCCTTTTTGCACTTCCTCTGTTATAATTGAATCCTCTTGTTTGGGATCGTGGCTGTAACCTGAAATTTCGTGGCATAGGGCGTCAAATTTTTTCCCCTTTGCATTTATTTTCTCTAGCCCGTGCCTCTGGAGTATTCCGCTGAATTGCTTGTGCAGCAATTCAATTCCTTCTTTCGGGTTTTCTTTTCCCGAACCAATTTTTTGTTCTGCTGATTCAAAACTGTCGAGCATTGGCAATAGCTCGAGAATCATTTGCGCATTTGCAATTTCAATAAAATCCTGTTTCTGCCTTTCAATGCGCTTTAGCGTGTTTTCAAAGTCTGCCTGCAGCCTCTGGAGCGTGTCTTTTAATTCTTTTATTTCCGCATCCTTTGAATCGTGCTTGGCTTTTGAATCCTGTTTTTTGTGTTTGTGATGCAAAAAAAACCACTGTTCAAATTATTTAAACATTTACATAATTCTTTAAACAAAGCCTTTTTATGCTTTTCTGCGATTAATTCCCTTATGGTTTATTTATCCGGCAAAAATAATTTTAAGGTTGTAGTAAAGAGGGTTGAAAAGCCGTTTAAGCGCAATCTCGATGATGAATTGAACTGGCTTTGCTCAAGCCTTGGCTTTTTCGAGCCAATTGACAGGGACAAGACAGCTGCAAGTGTTTTCAAGGCAGTTGTGCGTTCAACTGAAAAGGGAAAGCCGCTCGGCTCTACGGAAATTTCGGAAAAAGTGAAAATGTCGCGGGGCTCTGTAATAAACCATCTCAACAATCTCCAGCGCTCCGGCCTGATTGTCCGGCACGGCAGATTTTATGTGAGCAGAAGCCCAAGTATGCTGAGAACTGTTTCTGAAATAGAGGAAGACATTGACAGGATATTTGAAAAAATGAAGAGAATTGCGCGCGAAATAGACAAAGAATTCGGAATACGCGTGGACG
>JAFGEM010000061.1 GCA_016931555.1 Candidatus Iainarchaeum sp.
GCTTTAACGCGCTGGTTGAGTTTGATGATCCTGTAATGGACAGGAAGATTGAAGCCATAAGAAAGCATGATTCGCAGATTGGAAGAACAAGGTTTGACATTGCTGCAATGAATATTGCGCGTTTCAGGGCAATTTCAATTGCAGAGCAGATTTTGAGTGATTTTGGGGACACCCCTCCAAAAATCAGGCTTTTTGTGGAATTATTCAAAATCTCTTCCAAACAAAAAAAATAAAAACTAGTAAACACTAAAATAAACCAACAAACATGTTTGATTCACACTGGATCCCGTTATCGGACTCTTGCGTGCATGATTGTAGCGGGGATTATAATTGCAAAAATAATTAAATGATGTTTGCAAAAACACAAGGAGGTTACAAAAATGGCAGCAAAAAAACCGTTTGGGGGATATGCTATCAGCTTCAAAGGCTGCAATGACACAATGGAAAGCGTCTTTGGATCTGGCAAGATTACTCCAAGCGAAATGACTAAGAAAATTTGGGCTTACGTAAAGAAGAAAAAAATAGCGGGAAAGTAAACCCCGCATTTCTTCTCTTTTTTCGAAAAAAGTTCTTTTTCCAAAAAAGGGAATTGTTTTAAAAAAATTCCCGAATTCTAATTAAGTAAGGCTATTTAAAGCATTGCAAATTGAATTATTACACAGCATAACATAGTATGCCCCGGTAGTCTAGCAAGCTTTTAAAAAAAGCTTGAGCAAAAAATAGACTACCGGACTGTAAATAGTGACTGCCCCGGTAGTCTAGCGGTTAGGATACGGCCCTGTCGTAACCCGCCGAAGCGCTCGCACGTTGTGCTCGCTTCCTTGCAAACCGGAAGGTTTGTGAGGCCTCGCAAAAGCATGGCTTTTGCAAGGTCGGCGCGTTAACGGTTATGGTGAGGCTGTGACTCGGGTTCAATTCCCGGCCGGGGCGAATTCTTATTTTTGGAAAAAACTCTCCAAAAAGAAACATTTATATTGAATTATTAACTAATTTTAAACTGTGAAAAAAATCTTTTTAATAGCCTGCCTGATTGCAACAATAGTTTTGTTCAGCGGCTGCCCACAACCGCCATCCGAAAGCGAGATGCTTGCCTGTTCAAATGACACGGATTGCGTTATTGTAGAGGGGTCTTGTTGCACTTGTAGTATGGGGGGCAGCCAAAAAGCGATTAATAAGAATTACAAAGACGTTTGGAATTCATCTCTTGCACAGTCCTGTGTTGGAACCGGTCTTTGCCCCGCGCTTTACAATTGCAATCCAAATGCACATGCTATTTGTGAGAATAAGATTTGCCAAATTCAAACCTGCAAAGGAGAAGGCGAAACAATCCCTGTTATTGCAAATCCCCCTGAATGCTGTGAAGGATTAATACTCATTCCACCAAAAACGGAAAACATTGTTGGAATCGGCGGAATTTGCACTGCAAAATGCGGCAACGGAACATGTGACACTGGAACAGAAAGCAATTACAACTGCCCAGAAGACTGTAGCGGGGGAGAAGGATTGCTTTCAATTGCGCCTATTGACTTGACTGGCGTTTCAGCAGAATTCGCGGGAAATTACAAGTTAGAGGGAATGGAAATTCCGCTCCAGACACTGGAATATGCCCTGCCGCTTGAAACAAGCGCAATAAGCAATTTTGCGGATTTCTCTGAAAAAGTGGAACTTGAAAACAGTGCACTGCAATTGCTGCAAAAAAACGGTTTTGTTGTAACAGACTACCCTTTTTATGAAAAACAAGAATATATTACTACCCCATATGAATCGCTCAAAGACAGGGAAATCCCGATTTTCATAACATCAGATTCCCTGTTGCATTTATACCATATCCAGTTTGATGAGACACTTAGAATTATAGAGGAAAAGGAATTCTATGATGCAATCTGGCGCATAAGCGAAAAGCTTGTGGAACAGAATCAGCAAAAATATGTAAGCAGTGAGGACGAATTAAAAGAGGCGTACAAAAAGAATGTTGCGTTTTTCTCTGTAGGCATGGAGCTTCTAAAGCCAGAGCAGGAGCAGCTATGCCCTGCTGACGAGGACTGCTTTGATCCGGGAATTGCAGCAGCCTATTTTACTGAAGAAGACCTCCAAAACTACACATTTGAAATTCCTGCGCTTGTAAAAGAGGATGTTGACGCAGAACTCGCGCTTATTGAAGAACACTCAGGCTTTGGAGAATCCCCTGTCTTCATTTATAGGGAAGATTACTCGCAGTACGTTCCGCGGGGCCATTACACGCGCTCTGAAAAACTCAAAAATTATTTCAAGGCAATGATGTGGTACGGCAGAATCAGCTTTATACTGAAAGGATGCGACGCCGGATGCCTTGTTTCAGAGGAAGAGGCTCGCCTCCAGACAATGGCTGCAAGCATTACAGCAAGCGAAGTCAATACAGACCCAGCTGTCAAAAATGATTGGGACAGAATCTACTCTGTAACAGCATTTTACGTTGGCCTTTCAGATGATTTGGGGCCCTACGAGTATATAGAAGCACTGAACTATGTGTTTGGCAGTGATTTTGAGCCAAGCCAGTTGAATGTTGACACAGTAAAAGAGCTCAAGGCAAAGCTTGCAGAATACCATTCCCCAAAAATTTATGGAGGAACAGGAGCCTGTTTGATAGACCCGCCATTCAATCCTGAACAGGCAGACGAATGCCTTGAAAGCACAAAAGGCTTCAGGCTCATGGGCCAAAGGTTTATTCCGGATTCATACATGTTCTCAAATTTGGTTTTTCCATACGCTTCATCCTATTTAGGAAGCGGATACGCCTTTACAACAGTTTCCAGCGCTGCAGGCTCTGTAAGGGGCTTTCCGCGGGGCTTGGATGCAATGGCACTGCTTGGGTCACAGCGTGCAAAAGAGCTTTTGACAGAGCTTGGGGACGACAACTATGAAGGGTATGGTGAGGCATATGCAGAGCTTGAAGAGGAATTCAATTCCTTTGATAATGCAGAGTGGAACAAAAACCTTTACTGGGCATGGCTCTTTGCCTTAAAGCCGCTGTTGAAAGAGTATGATTCGGGATACCCGACTTTTATGCAGACAACTGCATGGGAGAACAAGCAGTTGACAACAGCTCTCGCAAGCTGGGCAGAGCTAAGGCATGACACTATTCTTTACGCAAAGCAGTCGTATACTCCAGAAGGCTTAGGACCGGGACCGCAGGAGCCTCCAGTGGTCGGATACATTGAGCCCGTGCCGGAATTTTACAATCGCTTACTTGCCTTGACTAGTATGACAAATGCCGGGCTGGGTGAAATGGATGTTTTGGATGATGCTTCAAAAAACAGGCTAGAGAGCCTTGCTGTGATACTGGAAAGGCTGCGCGACCTCTCACAAAAAGAATTGGAGAACAAGGAACTGGAGCAGGCAGACTATGAGTTCATAAAGAACTTTGGAGACCATCTTAACGGCGTAATAATGGATGTTCCTGACAAGTCAAAGAAAACAACAATAGTTGCGGATGTCCACACTGATGGAAACTCAAAGAATGTTTTGGAAGAAGGAGTCGGATATGTAAAGCTTATTGCAGTGGCATACAAGGTGCCGGATGGAAGAGTGTTGATTGGAGCAGGGCCTGTAATGTCATATTACGAATTCAAGCAGCCAATGAGCGACAGGCTAACGGATGAAAAGTGGCGCGAAATCCTTGATTCGGATGAAAAGCCAAGCGAGCCTGAATGGGCAGGCGAGTTTTACAGTTAAAAAAATTGCCTGCTGCTAATTACACTAAATTGAATTTTGGCGAGGCAAAAAAAGGTTCTTTTTTTCAAAAAAAGCAGGGTTTATTTTCCGGGAACCGCGCTCTCTTTTTTTCCTTTATCAAGGACGCGGACTATTTCAATTATTCCCATAAACCTGCCCTTGGGGCTCTTGAGGGGGGAAGTAGAAATCTCGAGAGTGTGAGTTGGTTTTTGGATTGTTGCAATTGCCCTTTTTCCCGATTCGAGTGTTTTTAATGTAGGGCAGTTTTTGCACACAGCTGTTTCATTGTGGAAAACCTCATAGCATTTTTTGCTCTTCAGTGTATTGAGCTTGCCGTGGCGTGCCTCCATTGCCCTGTTGAGCCAGATAACATTCATTTCTTTGTCCAAAACAGAAACGCCTTCACTCAGGGAATTGAAAGCCTGGATAGTAGGGTTATTGACATCGTTTTTTTCAAAGGCCTGGAGAATGGGATTTTCAACAGCCATCCAGACTTTTGCCATTCCAATGTTCCTGTATTCTATTAGCCCGCGCGAATGCAGTACACTCAGGTACTTTGAAACAGTAACCCTGTTAATGTCAAGGGCCTTTGCAATCTCTGCAGAATGCATTGGCTGTTCTACATTCACAATAAAGTCCAATATCCGATTTTCAGTTTCTCTGTCAAGCATATGAAAAAACCCACCTGTCGATTATCTATATTGATAAGCGATATATTTAAATAAACTATGCGTCTAATGATTAAAGACATTGATTATCAATAAAGATAAGTGATGTTGTTTGGGAGGTGGTTTGCGTGAAAATTGTTGTAGGGCACATATGCTACAGATGCAGCCTCTGCAATACTCTTTTCTTTGATCCAGAAGACGCAGACAGGTGCTGTAAAAGGGCAAAGGCTCAGATTCTAATGGAACAGGTAAGGCCAAATATTGCAGGCATTGGGTCAGAAGAGGAATTGAACGCAATAAGAGAGCATGTTCTGAGAAAGCCAAGCATGTTTTTTAGATAGGAGGCAAGCATGAGGAAAAGAAACCTTGAGTATGAATTAATAAACGCACAGGGAAAATTTCTACTCAGCCCGTTAGCAAAGAAAATTAACAAAAAAATGCGCAGGAGACCTTGAAAAAAAGCAATGGAACAGGAAAAAAATAGTGGAGAGCTTTGTCAAAAAAACGCCCTAGATTTGCACTAGCCCCGCGTATTTTTTGACAGGCAAGGATTTTAAACAAGTTAAGACAAACTCATAGCACCATGGCAGAATTAATAACTTTTTTTGTGCTCTTGTTTTCGGGGCTGGTGTTTTCTGAATTGTTTAAACGTCTTCATTTGCCTTACGTTGCTGCACTTATTGTGGCGGGAATGATTATAGGCCCTGTGCTGAATCTGGCGACTGCAGACCCTACAATGTCCTTTCTAGGCTCAATTGGAATTGTTTTTCTAATGTTTATTGCGGGAAGCGAAATAAAAACAGATGTTTTCAAGAAAACAGGCAAAAAAATTTTTTTAACAACATTTTTGAACGGATCCCTCCCTTTTCTCACGGGATTTGGAATAGTATGGTATGTTACTCAAAGCCTTTTCACTGCACTTATAATGGGAATTGCATTTATTGCATCTTCTGTAGCCATAATAATTCCGGCACTCGAATCCAAAAAAATACTCAACACCCCTTTGGGAGAAACAATTGTCTCTGCAACTGTTTTTGAGGACATTGCAAGCCTTTTGCTTCTTTCTTTTGCACTGCAGATTTTTCTGCCAAAATCAGCATTGCCCCTGTTTATTTACATACCCCTAATAATTGCACTAATTCTCCTACTCAAAAAAATAGTCCCGATACTAGAGGCTTTTTACCACTCAGGAAAGTGGGGCAGGGAATTGTTTGAAAGCGAACTGCGATTTATATTTGTAACACTGATTGCAACAGTTGTAATGTTCGAGTTTCTCGGAGTGCATGCAGTGATTGCGGGATTTCTAATCGGCATTATTCTCGGCGACTCTGTAAAGGGAAAGGTAGAGGAAAAAATACGCACAATAAGTTACGGGATTTTCATACCAATATTTTTTGTTATAATTGGAATGCAAACAGATTTGATCGTATTCCTGTCGCCACAGGCAATGGCTGTGGCACTTCTAATAATAGGCGGGCTCTTTGCCTCAAAAATATTCAGCGGATTTATTGCGGGAAAATTTCTTTTAGGATTCTCAAAACAGGAAAGTGTGCTAATGGGAATAGCAACAACACCGCAGCTTTCAACAACACTTGCAGTTGCATTCCTCGGTTTGGAATCCGGGTTTCTCACAATCGAAATCGCTGCTTCGCTTGTATTGTATACAACAATAACTGCACTTGTAGTGCCGCTCGCAATTAGGGCAATAAAAATTTCCCCTAGCAAAGAAGTGAATGCATTTATACAATAAATTTAAATTCCGGGCGCGCGTTATATGTGTGCATGGTGCAAGAAAAGGGAATGCAGCACTTTCAAATGCGCAAACGCATACATGAAAAGCACGAGCCTTATCCGCACCCCCAAAAATCCAAAAGGGCAATTGACAAGCTAATTTACATTGCCGTTGCAGCAGCGCCCATAGCAAACATCCCCCAATTGCTAAAAATCTGGCTTGAAAAAGACGCTTCAGGCGTTTCAATTATAAGCTGGATTAGCTTTTCAATCATTTCAATAGTGTGGCTTGTTTATGGGATAGCACATAAAGAGAAACCAATAATTGCAATGAATTGCGCGTTAATAGTGATGCAGATACTAATTGTAATCGGCGTGCTAACATACGGCTAGCGCATTATTCTTCAACAACTGTGTCATTGTTGATTTCAAAGCGCTTATTGCAGAAGGGGCATGTTGTTTCCATTACACCAGAAGCCAGGTCCATTGAAGTGTTAACTCCCTCTGGAAAACCCTTGCCGCATGCAGGGCACTTAAGGCTTGTTTTGTGCTCAGACAAAAAAATCACTGTCCAAAAAAAAGTGCAAACTAATATAATAAACTGCCGAACCCCCGCGCATAAAAAAAATTAATTAAAGACTAATTCCTAAAAAAATAGAATTGTTTTTTTTTCGAGTTAACAAATTAACGGTTTTTAAATCAGCTTGTCTCCCTACATAACAAAAAAGTGTTTTGCATTCTACTGTACACGCTTTTAATACTATCCAAAGCACCCAAGTCGTTGAATAGATTTAAATCCAGATAGCCGAGAATGGATTATTTAATCATTCGGGCAAAGCCCGAGTGATGGCCAGGCATTTCTTGCGCGCGCAGAATAAAAAGAGGTGAGAGAAATGGCAAAGCCAAAAAAAGGGCAATCAATTCAGCCACAAAAAATGGCAAAACCCGCAAAACCAGTTGCCAAAAAACCCGCAGTCGAAGAATTCGAAGAAGAGACAACAGACTATTAAGATTGTTCATAATCGGGGGAGGGCAGTGGCAATGCGCCCTCCCCAAAGATTGCCTTACGAATCAAAAAAATCGGGGTGAAAAAATGAAAAGCATTCTAGAAAATACTTTAAATAAAAACAAAATTGAATCCGAACCCAAAATGATTGACAACAGTGAGTTAAACATACTTGTTGTTGGAGCAGGCGGGGGAGGATGTAATACAATAAACAGGTTTGCAAGCAGGGGAATAAAAGGTGCAAAGCTCATTGCAGTTAACACAGATAAACAGCATCTTGCAATAGTAAACGACAGCGTCACAAAAATACTTATTGGAGAGGGCCTAACACGCGGCCTTGGCGCAGGCGGATACCCTGAAATAGGACATAAGGCAGCAGAGGTAAGCAAATCAAAATTAGAGGAAGCACTGAGCGGCGTAGACATGCTCTTTCTTACAGCAGGAATGGGCGGAGGCACTGGAACAGGCTCGGCGCCTACAATAGCAAAGATTGCAAAAGAACAGGGTGCAATAGTTATAAGTGTTGTAACATATCCTTTCAGCCTTGAACGGGCAAGAATATTAAAGGCAGACGAGGGCATACAGAAACTAAGCGAAATCGCAGACACTGTAATAGTGATAGACAACAACAGGCTTGTGGAACTGGTTCCGAATCTTCCGATAAGGGATGCATTCAAGGTCGCGGATGAGGTTACAGCACGGGCTGTTACAGGAATAACTGAAACAATTACCCAGCCCTCCCTCATAAATCTTGATTTTGCAGATGTAAAAGCAATAATGGGAAATCGGGGGTTAAGCATGATTGCCGTGGGCGAAAGCAAATCAGTGAACAAGGTTGATGAAGTAGTAAAAGACACTCTGCACAACACGCTTCTTGATGTTGATATTTCAGGGGCAAGCGGCGCCCTTATTCATATTACAGGCGGGCCAGAGCTTACTCTGGGAGAAGCAAACGAGATAGGCGAAAGGCTGACAGAACAGACAGATGCCAATGCAACAGTAATCTGGGGCGCAAGAATAGACCCTACATACGGAAGCAAAATAGAGGCAATAGCCGTATTCACTGGAGTAAGCTCCCCATATCTTGCAGGAAGAAAAGGGAGCAAAAAAGTTGGCTCTGAAAAATACGGGTTGCAACGTGACAGTGAAATGGGATTGGCATTTGCCTAAATCATAGGGCGGGGTTCGGCGCAATGCGCCGAGCCAAAATACCAAATCCAAAAAAAAGTGCAAACTAATGCAAGAGACTGTGAAAAAATAATTAGTCCTCTATGATTAGTTTGGGGGAATGCCATGGCCTATGCGCAGAACTTTGCTCTCTTTTCTTTACATTTTTCTTTTTCCCTTTTTTTTCAATCCAGACTGTTGTGGTTCCGTCAATTTTTATTCCGTGCTCTACAGTTGCCCCGCTTCCCTTGCCCCTGCGTTCTATTCCGGAGCGCCTTGTAGTCGAGCGTCTTCTAGTGGTTTGGGTTACAACAGGGTTTCCTTGTTTTGCGTCCCAATCAACTGCAGTTCCAATCCTGTGGTCAAAAGCAACATTGCGCCTGCCGCTCCAACCCGGAGGCTGTTTGTCAATGTCTGCAATTTCACTTGGCCCCATGCTTTTCTGGCGCCTGCCCAGAATAACGCTTTTCATAAAATCCTTTGAATTCGCGCGCCTGTCGCTTCCGCTTCTGCGCTGTTTTTTTCTCCTATTTGGGCCTTGGTAAACAACAGTGCCTTTTTTCTTTACTCTAATTAATTTTCGCGGCATGCTATCAAAATAGATAATATTTTCCATTCTTTAAAAGGGTTTGTCTCTCTTTCAGCGAACGACTAATTAACTATTTCTTTTCTTCCTGCTTGCTTCCCAAAACCTTTGTCAGGACTACTGTTACTACAACAACAACTATTGTTACAACAAGCGCTGCCACTGTCAAACCTGTTGCCCCCTCAGCATCAGCATAAAGCGGAGCAAGCCATGCAGATATTGCATCCTTCCAAACCAGTGCTGCAACAAAACCCAATGCAGCAACCATCAAAGTTAAAGTCTGCTTTTTTATTTCCAATACCAAATTATTCATAAACTCCCTCCCTTGAATTTGTTTAATATTAGATTATGAATTCAGCATAAAAACCAATGGTTTCATTAGGGGCATCTAAAAATGCAAAAGCATTGCCTCTGTGGTGTCCTGAATTAACTTCCCCTCTATACTTTTGTTTGTTATATTCTTTTAATAGTTTTTCTTCCCAGCTCATGCGTTGCACC
>JAFGEM010000004.1 GCA_016931555.1 Candidatus Iainarchaeum sp.
AAATCCGATCCTTCCAAGTTGAGCAGGGGACAGCAAAAGCTTGTGAGCATTGCAACTCTTGTTCCTAATTCGCTCATGCTTTTGGATGAGCCCACAACATGGCTTGATGCCGAGAACAAGGCTGTTGTTTATAATTTCATTAATAATGCTCCTGAAGCAATGATTATTGCAACGCATGATAGAAAGCTTTTGGATTATTGTGACAAAATTTTTTTGATTGAAAAGGGGGCTGTTGAGGAATGTTCTATTACTCGGGCAAATCAGTTTTTTCGCGCTGGCCGGAAACAGTAAAAATAACCCTGCTTTTTGTTTTTATTTTTCTTTCAATAGTCTTTACAACGCCTCTGCAGGAGTTATTTCTTTTTGCAGTAATCTTTGCGCTGCTCTTTTCTTCTGGTTTTAGGGGTATTGCAAAACTCTTTTTGGGCTTGCTCCCTTTCCTTGCCCTTGCAGACATTGGTTTTTTGCTTGTGCTTTCTTCAACATCAATTGATGTTGCTAATCTAATTGTTGTTTCAAACCTCAGAATTTTCAATTTATTTATGGCCTCTGCCTTTTTTTCTTATTCAACAGACGCGTTTGCAATTGTACGGCTAATGCGCAGACTCTATTTTCCAGAATTAATTTACCTGCCTGTTTTTGCATTGTTTCGCTTTCTTCCAGAGATAGAGCGCGACTTTAAGGAAATACGCGACATCCAGAAAACGCGGGGCATAAGCAAAAAACAGCCTTTGAAATATGTAAAGTCTATTCTAGTGCCTTTGTTTATTACTGTCCTTGAAAAATCAGACGAACTCGCAATAGCTTACTATTTGAGAAAAAAGCGCGAGCAAAGCATAGCTGTGTTTGTTTAGAAAATAAAAAAGGTTAGGGGTTTTTTTAGCCCCTGTAGCTAATGTATGTTGCGCCGAATCCGCTCCAGTACTTGAATTTTCCGCCTGAGGGAATCACATAAGCCGGAGAATAATACGTATTGTATGGGTTCCAGCTTGTGTATGAATACTGGTAGGTGCTGTACGGCGTGTAATAGTGGTAGTATGTGTTGTATCCGCCATAGCCGTAATAGTTGTATGTGGGATAGCTGCCATAGCTGTATACGCTGTAATAGCTGTTTGGGTATTCTAACGCGCCATAGCTTCCGCCCCAAACGTAATAGGCAGATGCCGTGCTGCAGAAGAACAAAACTGCTATTGCCAATAGAATTGCTTTGAAGTTCATTGTTTTCACTGCACCCCTGTTTAATACATAATTATGTGCATAGGTAGTATTTAAACATAACGAATTAACGTAAAACCGTTAAAAAAACCCTTTTTTGGGGTTTTTCCAAACCACGTCTCCAAAATTTTGACAATCAAAAACCTTATAAGCCGGAAAATTCTTCTTTTAATAATGCTTGAAAATGCTTATTCAAAAGGCATTGAAGAAACATACTCTCTTTTGGGCGCGAGTGAACAGGGATTGAGTTCTAAAGAAGCGCGCTCAAGGCTCAAGGAATATGGGTTCAATGAAATAAAGGCAAAAGATGTAAAAACAGGAAAGCAAATTCTGTTCTCGCAATTCAAAAGCCCGCTTATAATAATCCTGATTATTGCAAGCATTATAGCGGGTTTTTTGGGAGAGCCGATTGAAGCAGTAATAATACTTGTAATAGTCTTTGTCAATGCAGGGCTTGCCTTTTACCAGGAGTTTAAAAGCGAGAGAGCAGTTGCAGAGTTAAGGAAGTATATCTCCTTCAAAGCCAAAGTATTGCGCGACAACCAGAAAACAGAGGTTAAAGCGCGTGACTTGGTTCCCGGCGACATTGTTTTTCTGAGCATTGGAGACATTGTTCCAGCAGACCTCAGGATTATTGAATCGCAGGAATTGTCAATAAATGAATCGGCCCTAACAGGCGAATCATTCCCGGCTGCAAAATCGCCAGCCAAAATAGAATTGCCGAATGCAACTATTTCACAGCAATCCAACATTGCATTCATGGGAACAATTGTCGAAAATGGCGGCTGCAAGGGCATTGTTGTTTCAACTGGCGTAAACAATGTTTTTGGAAAAACAGCAACTGTTTTGAGTGCAAAAGAGCCCCCTACAGATTTTCAGAAAAACATTAAGAATTTCGGCCAGTTTCTCCTGAAAATAATTTTTGTTCTAACTGTTTTTGTTTTCCTTGCAAACGCATTTCTCGGCAAAGGCATTCTTGACTCCTTTCTCTTTGCCCTAGCGCTTGCAGTCGGAATCACTCCAGAGCTGCTCCCAATAATAATAACAATTACGCTTTCGACAGCAGCTATCGGGCTTGCAAAAAAAAAGATTGTTGTAAAAAGGCTCATCGCAATAGAGGATTTGGGCAATGTAAATGTTTTGTGCGTTGACAAAACAGGTACATTGACTGAGAACAAAATCGTCCTTGAAAAATTTGTCGACTGCAATGGCGGCAAGTCAGAGGAAATATTGGAACTTGGTTTGCTTTGCAATTCAGCTACAATAGAAAATGAAAAGGCAAAGGGTAATTTTATTGACACGGCAATATGGGAGCGCGCCACTAAACAGCAAAAGAACAGGCTTTCTGACTATGCTTTGATTGAAGAAGTTGGCTTTGACCACAAGAGAAGAAGAATGAGTGTTATTGTAGAAAAATCTGGCAAGCGCTTTTTGATTTGCAAGGGAGCCCCTGAATCCCTTGTCGGCGCCTGCTCTCATGTTCAAGGCAAGGCAATTAATGGAAAGCAAATAGCGATTCTTGAAAAGTTTTTGGAATTGAGTTCACAGGGTTTTAGGGCTGTCGGCATTGCCCGAAAGGAAATAGCCAAAAAAGACGATTATGCTTTGGATGATGAAAAAGACCTTGATTTTGCTGGTTTCCTCTTTTTTTCCGATCCTCCCAGAAGAACAGCAACAACTGCTGTTAAACAATTGCAGGAGCTTGGAGTTGAACTCAAAATTCTTACCGGCGACAACGAGCTTGTCACGCGCCATGTCTGCGAAAGCGTTGGCTTTGAAATAAGAGGAATGATTTTAGGCTCGGAGCTTGCTTTAAAAACAGGCGCTGATTTTGAAAAAGCAATTAGCGAGAATAATGTTTTTGCAAGAATTACTCCGGAACAAAAATATGCAATTGTCACAGGCTTAAGCAAGCAGGGCAATATAGTGGGCTTTTTGGGGGACGGAGTAAACGATGCTCCTGCATTAAAGGCATCAGATGTTGGAATAACAGTAGACCTTGCAGTTGACGTTGCAAAAGACAGTGCAGACATTATCCTGTTGCACAAGAGCCTTTTGGTTCTGGCAGACGGCATTAAGGCAGGGAGAAAAACTTTTGGCAATATTACAAAATACATTTACAATACAATAAGCGCAAATTTTGGAAACATGTTTACTCTCGCAATATCCTCTATTTTCCTAAAATTCATTCCTTTGCTTCCTGCCCAGATTTTGCTCGCCAATCTCATATCCGACGGCCCGTTAATGACAGTGTCTGTTGACAATGTTGATGAGGAATATGTGCGCAAGCCAAAAAGATGGAACATAAGGGCAATATCCCGTTTCATGGTTTTTTTTGGCCTTATAAGCATGGCATTCGATTTTTTGACAATAGGATTGCTCTTGTTTGTTTTAAATGCGGAAATCAATGTTTTTAGGACTGCTTGGCTGCTTGAAACAATATTGTCTGAAATACTCGTGACTTTTGTTATACGCACAAGAAAAAGCTTTTGGAAGTCAAAGCCGAGCAAAGCCCTTATCTACGCCTCTTTGACAGCAG
>JAFGEM010000062.1 GCA_016931555.1 Candidatus Iainarchaeum sp.
ATAATGAAATGTTAAACAAAATTCAGAAAGAGTATTCGGGGGAATTTCTAGCTTCCTGGAGTCTTACATTAAAAAAACTAACAAAAATAAATTTTCAAGGAAACAATTTTGAAATAGATGTGCATCGCCTTGGAATGCCAAAACACGCTACTTGGGTTATTTCAAAAAAATTTGCTACGCTCCCGCCAATCGAACCATACCAAAATCATAGCAACATTGTTACAAAAATAACTTTGTTTTTGGAAAATCCGGTTGAGAAAAAATGGTTTATTAAAACTGGCGCGGGAACTTTCAAATATTCTGAAACATTTCGTTTTTATGAGGGTAAAGACCCTGGTTTTTCTGGAACAAAAGGAGCCCTAAAAGAGCTGGGGGACAGGATAAGCTCGTTTGTTTCAGAACCAAAAGAGCAAATAGTTTTAATCGCAGAGAACCCAGAACAAGAGAAGAAAGCCAAAAATTCCCTTGCCTTTAAACTAATCAAAAAAATGTCAGACCAGGGTTTCTGCTCGATTCGCATAAAAGACGATAAAATAGAATATTACATGGGCGGATTAGTGGATGATTATGAAACAATAATGCAATTGTTTAAAGATTTGGTCAAAATAGCCAAGAACCCCGCTTAAAAAGAGTTCGAAAAGGCAAAATATAAAGTAGTGTATTAGAACTAATAGAAGTATTTTTATCTAAAAAATTCGTCCCAAAACGACTTCCTTCTTTTTTTGCGTCTTGCCATACTATCACATGACTTCTCTTAAAATAAAATTCGCTTTCTCCCGTATTTTTTCATTAGGCGATTAACTTCATTTTTATTCCACAAACATATCTTATTCGTTTTGCAGAAATTACTTGTTTTTTGTTCAATGTTAGATAATGCAATAAATATTTTATTTGTGTCGGATAAATTCATTCGATTAATTTTTTTGATAAACTCTTTGATATCGCCTATATTTATGTTGCTGTCTGTTACTTCGGCTACCCATGTTTCGGTTCCTTTTTTTGCGAGGATGTCTATTTCTTCACTCTCTGCAGAGTAATTACTGACGGAATCAAATTTTGGAATGTTTTCCCCACAAATCTTATCGGTGCCATCTAATAGTTGGAACAATTCTCTTACTCTGGCTTCATTGCCCTTTCCAACCTCTGTTTTATACACTGAAAATATCTTTTTAAAGTGGGTTTCAAATTCTTTTTTCTTGGTCTCTAGCGTAGGGATTAACGATTCTTCGCGTAGTATATAG
Source organism: Candidatus Iainarchaeum sp. (assembly GCA_016931555.1). Lineage (GTDB taxonomy): Archaea > Iainarchaeota > Iainarchaeia > Iainarchaeales > JAFGEM01. The sequence continues at coordinate 1,242 of JAFGEM010000062.1, forward strand.
ACTTCCTTCAACCAAAGTTCAAAAATACTGTCAATAAAATAGTATTCTGTATATTTTCCTTTCTCGTTTGTTCTTTTGCCAACAATGTCTAACTCCGCTAATTTTTTCAAATATCGTGGCAAACTTGATAATGGCAGGCCTGCTTCTTTTGCAATTTCGGAAACTCTAGCATTGCCTTTAGCTACTGCTTTTAGTATGTCAACATAGCTTCCAAACCCTCCTCGTTCAAAAGACGTTTCTAGCAAAGAAGATAGAAAAAGATAAATTGCGCCCCCAGCACTAAACATTTCTACTGTCAAGGCTTTTGTTAATATTTCATTCGAAATTTTTTGGATATTTTTTTCTTTAGAAATATCTTTTAGCCTAAATGTTATGATGTCTAAATAATATGGATTGCCATTAGTTATCTCAAAAAGAAAACCTATTTCTGTATCTGACATAATAAAAGGATTGAGTTTTTTTTCAATAAACTCTTTCGAACTTTCAAAACTAAACTCTTTTATCGGACAGATTTCCAAGTGCCCAAACAATGGCGAAGTTGATGAGGTTACTAGTCTATTGAGCATGCCTACTGAAGAACCGGCCACAATGAACCAAATATCATTTTTTCGCATCATGAATTCTCGCAAGGTATCTATTGGCGTTTTAAAGTCATAATCGCAAATGCGTTGAAATTCATCGAATATTAATACTAAAGATAATTCACTTTCACCTTGAAAAATATCAAAAAAAGTTAGCAATGCCTCTAATGAGGGCGGCGTATTTGTATTCATCCGATGTAACATCTCATTGGCGACTTGCGCAGTTTTAGGATAATGTTTGCCAAACAAAGGGACAGTCGTAACTGGTGTTAAGACCGTTGGTAAACTTTCTCCTTTTTTTATCAATGCCCCGACTATTAGACGTCCCATTGCTTTAAATATAAAATCAGTTCCGCCACTTTCAGGCAAATAAACGGATACAAAAAAACAATTTTCAGTTTTTTCGTTCCTTTTTATGAATTCATCGAGCAAAGAAGATTTTCCAATCTTTCGTAACCCTATCAATGCAATATTTCTTCTTTGATGCTCATTTGTGAAGGCATCTAATCTTCTTTTCAATAAATCAAGCTCTTTTACCCTGTTGAAAAAGAACTCGCCAGATACTGGGTCTCCTAAGCCAGACATAACTAAAATAAGCCCCGCATATGTTTTTAAACATATATGTCAAATAACATATATGTTATGTAACATATATGTGGGTTTTATGGTGTTTTCAGCCATTTTTCGATTGCTGTTTGAATTGCTCGACTTATCGAGCCTTTTTTTAGCCCATACTCTGCAGATGCTTTTTTGCGGAGTTTGTCTTCCAAGTTGTCAGGGATAACTATTTGCATGCGACCCATTCAAACCACATACACACTTACACACATACATTTAAAAAAGCTTTCTATTACATACATATATGTGTATGTGTGTTTTATATGTCTGAAAATGAATTTGAAAAATGCGTTTCTTGCGGCAGCACCCATATCCGCAAGTTTGGGAATGTTTACTCCGCAGACGGCTTAAGAAAAACACAAAGATACCAATGCATGGATTGCCACAAGTGGATGTTAAGCAAGAAAAAAACGCCTGTAAAACCTAAAACAATGAAGGTTGGTTTGGGCGCTTTCAAATACCAGGAACAGCCTTTGCCTGAAACAAATTGGTCTGCATTGACAAAAGCACAGAATAACGAAAAAACAATGCTTCTTGACATTGCAAAGGAAATGCTTTCCGAGCTAACAATAGTTCAAGACCCTAAGAAAAATGGTAGAAAGTTTTCTGATGTAAAAGACATGGCTTTTTGCTTAATCGCAAAGACTTACACTGGACTTTCGAGCAGACGACTTGAATCTGATTTGCGGCAAGCACAAGCGAATGAACAGATTGCAAAAGTGCCTCACTTTACTACTTTAATGAATTTCTTAGAAAAACCTGAACTGACAGAACTACTGCATGAGCTAATCAAACTTTCTGCACTGCCCGTAAAAGAACTTGAATCACAGTATGCTATTGATTCAAGCGGGTTCAGTTCTTCCCAATTCGGGCGCTGGTTTGACTTCAAATATGGCGAGGAAAAAATAATCCGTAACTGGGTTAAAGCGCACATAATGTGCGGAACAAGAACCAACATTATAACATCAGTTGAACTAACACGAGCTTATGGCGCAGACTCTCCCAGATTACAACCTCTTGTTGAAAAAACTTGCAAAGATTTCACAGTAAAAGAAGTATCCGCGGATAAAGCCTATTCTTCAAGGAAAAATTTCCAGATAATAAAAAGCAATGGAGCAATTCCTTATATTCCTTTCAAAAGTAATGCAAGAATAAAAAAGAAAGGCCTAATGATTTGGAGAAAATGCTACGAATACTTTCACGAAAAACCCCAAGAGTATCTTGAGCATTATCACAGGCGAAGCAATGTCGAAACATGCTTTGCAATGGTAAAACAAAAATTTGGCAAAGATGTAATAACAAAGAACTATGTTTCACAATGCAACGAAGTCCTGCTCAAAATCCTGTGCCATAATATCTGTTGCTTGATTCAGGAATACTTTGAAAATAACATAGAAAACTATTATTCTACAAACCAGCAAAAAATCAGCATTCCTGAATTTTAGGGCCAATTAATCTACAAGTCTGTCTTGACAGGGTTTTGGGTTAGGGGGCTTCAAGGGCTTTGCCGAATGAAACAATGCAATAAATATCACATTCAGGCCTGTCCATAAAGCACTGGTAATAAACGTGGGCAACTGCATTGTTCTGCATTTTAATAAAATTGTTTCCCTCAAGCGCAAACACACTGGCATCTGTTGCCTGTATCTCAAGGCACTCCGGCTCCAAGCCTGCGTTTGCAGCAAGGCTGCCTGCAGCATAGGAATTGCCCTTAGGAAACTTAAGGTTTTTCCTCACAACAACATCTCCATTCGGAGTCTGAACAGCATTATCCAAACCTTCATAGAGAATGTTATCGCTCACATAATACTCCCAATTTTGTATGAATCCAATTATGCCGATTATGATTACGAGTATTGCAACTCCGAGAATAGCCCCTATGAGAAGACGGAAGACTGCAAAATGCTGGCCGCGCGAATTCATCAATTAACCTCTCCAATCAGAGGAAAAAAATTGGGGCTGAATCCAAAGTTCATTAATCCATCCCCGCCAATTAGCGGAAAAAGATTTCTACGCATTGCGGGTTTCATTTTTTAGCCTCCGCCAAAGAAACTGCCTACAACCATGTTTGAGGCAAGCACTGCAACAAGGAAAACAATTACTGCAACTGGAAGCGCCTTTGCAATGTTTAGGCGCACCAACAGATCATTGTCTTCCTCAATCTTTGTTGTAAAGTAACTCATTATTACAACTAATTCAATAACATAAATAGTGACAATTATAAGAAATCCCACGGGAGTAACCATTTCTGAAAAAGCCTCGAAAGAAATTCCCTGCAGTGGAACGCTAAAGCCTGTGTCGACATCTCCCGCACCTCCGACCTGCTCCAAAGCACCGCTTGAAGCAATTCCCGCAAGAGTAAGCATTACAACCTTCTGCAGCGAAGTTGTCACGCCGAGGACAATCGGGGCAATGAAAATAACCATTGTCTTCATCATTGAAACAACGTCAGCAATAAGGTCGGAAAGCATTTTGTTTACCTTCTGCGCATTGCTGAGCTGGAGCGAGAGAGAGATTAAAGTGCGCGCAGCAACATTCACTCCCAATCCAACAGAATCAACAAGAATCTTCATTGAACTCTGGATAACATTGGAAGGCAAATTTTTCAATGCACCATAGTTTTTGTCAAAAACAGCCTGTTCCAAAGGCATGCCCAAAAGCTCAATGTTTTCCACAATGCGCGCAAAAATTCTCTGCGAAATAATAAAGCTCGGCAAAAAGTTTTTTGTGTGCTTCAAAGCCTCTTCAACTGGCTTGTTCTCACCCAAACGCGAGGCAAGCACATACAAAGAATCCTGGAACTCATTCTCCATTCTTATTATCTGCTGCTGAATCCTGCGCTTGTAAATGTTTGCATAATAAATGAAAATAAAAGCAGCAATCGCAACAGCAATTATTGAGCCAAAAACAAGCTTGTAGGGAGTAACATCATGCCCCGCTTCCATGAAAAATTTTTGCTTTTCCATTGCAAGCAAAGCCTTGGCAGTTTTAGGAGTCTTGCCCTCTGAAATCAGCTCCTGATAACGCTTTCCTCCCTCATCAAAAAAAGTCTCATCGCCCTTTTCCTCAAGCAAAACATTTGCCTCTGTAGGATCTGCGGGAATTATTTGATAGGGCAAATCCCGCTCATCAATCAGGGATTTGGGGGGAATTCCCTCCTGCGAAACAAATACAGAAAGAGAAATGCCCACTATAAGAATTATGATTGCGAGAAATCTATAGTCAAATGTACTCTTGCCAATGAGCATTCTCCCTTTTTTAGGGAGATTGGGATAATTGTCTGGAATTTTTGGGGGGGTATATGTTGGCGGCCTTTGCTTTATAACCTGCATTGCAAAAATAAAAGTAAGTATGGGAATTCCAATATTGTAAATTCCAATCAAAATTTCAGGCTTTGCCATTGGAGCACCGGAAAAAGCGCTCCCCACAGGCAAAATAATTATTAGGATTAAAGGCAGCAAAACTCCGACATAAAACAAGAGAGTTGAAGGCTGGGAAAGGTTGCGCGCATACTGTTCCATTTTGGTGCGAATTGAATCCAACACAGTTTCCATTGTCTTGTCAAGCAACTGATAGCGCTTTGCCTCAGTATTCTCCAAAACACTTGCACGCACCATCATTAACGCATGCTTGAACTCATCGCTAAACCGGCCCCAACGGTAAGCCAAATCATCCAAGCCCTCTGAGAGAGAAGTAAAAAGTCCTATCTGGGTTTCCCAGAGGAGGCGGCGAAAATCAGAGGCAATTTTTCCCCTTCCATGCTCTGCAGCAAACTCAACTGCCTTCTCGAGATTAGGGACAAGCTTCATTGACATTATCATGTAACCCACAATCTCGGGGACATAGCCAAGAGCCATTGTCTGCTCTGTCTTTGCAGCATTCAAAGGATACTGCTGCACAAAAACAGTTGCAAACAAAGCAACAATAATAATTGGGGCAAAAATATACATGTAAATCAGGAATTCGAGATTCACTAAATCAAGGAGTATTCCATAAACAGGGGAAAACAAAAGCCCAAACCCAATTGCAATTCCCAAACCCATTACAAGAATCATGACTACTTTAACTGTTGCTGAAAATTCTTCCGGCTTTAAATCCCAGCGCAGGAAATCTATGGCTTCCTGATACTTGGTTGAATAAGTAGCGCCCTTTCCGCCCGAAGGAAAGCGCTTGTAAACAGACTTGCAGAGCTTAACAAAATAAGGCTCTGTGCGCTTTGTCAGCGCCTTTTCACCCTTGTCGAATTCATCCCTGCTTACAATAATTTTTTTGTAAAGCTCTCCAGGAGAAACCTCTGGCTCAAAATACTCCCTTCGCCTGCGTTGCTTTGCCATAAAAAGCCCCTATCAACCTTTTTTGGGCGCACTGGGTTTTGCCTTTACAAAATCCTGCAAAAAATTATTCTGCATCCAGTACTTCCATTTTCCCAAAACCTGATTGTAATCAATTTTTCCATTCTCCCTAATATCCTGCTCCTTTAACAGTATCAGCTTGTTGTTGCAAATAATAGTGTTTTCCGCTTCCAAAATCTTTGGAATATTGTGCTTTCTCCGCAGCTCAACCAAAAAAGACTGGGCAGAACCGCGCATTTTAATGTCCTCCCACATCTGCTTCATTGTCAATCCAGTTGAACGCGAAATTTTTGCAAACAACTCTGACTCTTTCAAATTATCCTCCATTAATTCAAGATTGTCTTTCTTTGCATCATAAAGCATTAAATCAAGCAAGCCCCCTTCCCTCTCAGGATCGTCAACCCAGTGCTTTTTCACCTCGGTCAGCTGGACAACGCGCCGCGTTTTTTTGAGAGAGCCCGCAAATCTTATCGGCCTTGCAACCACAACCAAGTCAGTGGCCTTAAAGCTTGTTGTGGGAACACCCAAATCATTTACAACCCTGTCCCAAACACTGTAAGCAGATTCGCCGTGCACTGTTCCAATTACAATGTTCCCCGCTGCACCAACTCTCATTGCCTCGTACAAAACCCTTGCCTCCTTGCTTCGCACCTCTCCCACTACCAAAGCAGAGTCACCCAATCTCAGGGCTGTTCTAAGGGCTTCATCGGGAGCAACCTCACTCTCTGTTTTTGAAACGCTTATAGGGCTTCTTGTTTTCAGGCGCTGAATGTTAAAGCCAATATTTTTCAAATAAGGCACGGGAATTTCAAGAGTGTCCTCCTGAACAATGATTCTTATGTTCTGCAAGATCTCAAGAATGCACGCAGTGAGGAGAGAAGTTTTTCCGCTTCCACGGCTTCCTGTTATCAGAGTGCTTGCCTGAGTGTCAATGAAAAAAGAAATCATTCCAGCTGCAAGGGGATTCAAAAAATCAACATCAAGGAATTGCGCGAGAGTCCAGGGAGTGGTTTTGTGCAGGCGGAATGCAAATGCAACACCATCAGGAGACAACGGCGGGCCAATTACTGCTGTCCTTGTCTCCAAATCAGGCAGGTCAAAGTCAAGGACAGGATGCGCTTCATCAAAAGGCCTGCCGGACATTGCACGCATTTTGCTTACAAGCCCCTCTGCCTCATCCTTTGTATACAAAATATTTGTCTGGCACTGCCCATACTCAGAGTGCACAACATACAAAGGCTTCTGCCCTATTGGCGCGTCAAGATAAATGTCTGTGAGTTTTCTGTCCGACAAAAGAATTTCAAGTATTCCATAGCCAACAGTGTAACGTGCAACAATTTCAGCGAGCTCTGCAAGCTCTTCATTAGCAAGCTTTACATTGTAATGGCGCGCAACATCCTTAATAGTGGACTCGTAAATCCTCTCAAAATAGCGGCGGCTCTTTGCAACAGTGCTTAAAGAGATTTTTCCCGGCTGGTAGCCTGCAACAACCTCTTTTGTTTTGCTCATTACAAAATACTGTTCCGGAGGAAGCGAGTATTCAGGGGGATTGACAAAGTAGAGCGCCTCTGTCCTGTTCGGGTGCTTGAAAACCTGAACATTGGATTTTAAAACAGAGTACTCGTCAAGCAATTCCAATTGCTCTATTTCCTTGAAAAGGAGGCGCGAGCCAATAAAGCTTGGCTTTACCTCTGCCTCTAAAATCAATTTGTAAATGTCGCTTGTGGCAGGAACCTCTTTCAGCTTAGTGAGAATGTCCAAGGTTTTTTGAATTAAATTTGTTGCCTCAAAATTCTTTCTAATGTAATCAAGAGTCTGGATATAGGGGCGCGTGCAATTCAAGTATGTTCCGCCAAGCTCGCGCATTTTTGTCTTCTCAACCTTTATCTCATTAAGGAGCGTGAGATAGGCTGCGAGAGGGTCATAAGCAATTAAATCGTGCGCGATTTTTACAAGAGTGTCATGCCGCGATGACAGGTACTGTTCGCACTCGCTTTGCGTGGCAGCCAGGTGCTTGTAGCTCCAAACGCTCTGCACATTAAACTTTTGCCGCAGGCTTGCTGCTTCAACAAGCAGCTTTGTCTGGTCTTCATCATATACTCTCTCATAAACCTCTGCGCAGATAATCAAATCAGCCTCTATTTCAGAGAGTATTGCAATTGCGTGAAACCGGCAGTGCGGGTCATCAGACATGCTTGCGCCGTACACGCAATTCCGACAGTCAAAAACAAGGTGCCTTTTGCCAGCCTCGTCCTTTACAACATAGTCGCCTACCTTAAAACCGCCAATATCCATAAAAGCCACAAGACTAAATTTGTTTCATTATAAAGAGAATTAAAGTTATATAAAAGAATTCGTTTAGGATTAAGGTTTTTTACAGGGCAGCTTTTTTAGGTTGTTTGCAATTTTTTTCGGTTATAAAAAATTTGTCGTTATCAATTGCAAATGAATGCTGCTCTTTCCCTATCCTTATTTTTATTTGCCATCCGTCTTTGCCCTTTGAAACATTTTCAACTCTCATTTCAACAGCCTTTTTTGCACCGTATTTTTTTGCAACATACTCATAGACCATAAAATAAACCTCATCAGAAACATTTAAACCCAAAAATTCTTTTCTGCCCTCTTCGGCTTCAGTGCCTTCGATTTCTATGTCAGTTAAAAAAACTGCAAAAAAGATTCCCGCAAAAAGCCCCCAAATGTGTGCAAAAAACGCAACTCCGGTTGTCCCGACAAACGTGTCCATAAAAAACAGGTACAATTGATACGCTAAAAACAGGGCGGCAAAAATTGCTACCTGAACCTTACAGTTTATAGGAACGAACGCCACGACAGCAAGAACACGAATTTTCCTGTTAAAAAACATAACAACATATGCACCCAAAATCCCGCTTATAGCGCCGGAAGCACCGATTACCGGAATTGCAGAGCCAATGTTCAACAGGTAATGGGCGAAAACTGCAATTACTCCCGAAAACAAGTATAAACCAATAAATCGTTTTTTTCCAAGCTTGTCCTCAACATTGTCCCCAAAAACCCAGAGAAACAACATGTTGCCAAGCAGGTGCAAAATATCCCCATGCAAAAACATGTAAGAAAAAACCGTGATTGGGCTGGGATTGTTTGGGACAAAACCAAAAGCCAAGGCAGCCTGCTCAATCCCAAAAAAAAGGAAAAAACAAAAACAATAACATTTATCAAAATCAGGGCAATTGTAAGATGCGGTTTGCTCTCTGTCTTAATGTCATCAAATGCTAGAAACATTGTTAGAAAATGCATTTCTGAATATTTAAGTTTAACTTGGGAGATTGCGCCATTGAAGCTGTTTCTATTAACTGCAGCTAAAGTTAGAGAGGCCGTAAAAACATTTAAAAACAAGAAAGAATCATAGGCTATAGCATGGAGGCGAAAACATATTGGAAAATTGGCTTGATTATTTTACTTTTTGTTATTGGGGATTCTTTAATTGGTATTGGTCAGTTCATAGCACTTAATGAGTATGGAGCTGAACAGCTTGTGGATGATTTTAAAACCCAGTACGGTGAGGAAATTCCAGCATATCTACAAGCACCTGCCCTTGAGTATACAGGTGCCTTGGGGCTAGTGCAATCAGCTTTGCAACTAGTGCTTGTAATCCCCGCGATTATCTTATTTTCCCTTAGGAGAAAAATCGGCTTTTATTTGGCAATACTTTTACTAGTTGTTGGATTGCTTGCTAATTATGCTAGGCCTATTTTGTTAACTTTAGAGTTTGGTGCTAATACCGCACTTATGCAAAACGCAGTATTGATCGGGGCAATCAATGCAGTAACTTTTTTTATTCTGCTTTTTATTATTCTAAAAAGCAAGCCTGTTTTTGAGGGAGAAGAAGAATGAATTACAGGATTACGTTTGTTGCACTTGTCGTATTTTTAATTGCTCTTAGCGGCTGCCCACAGCCCGCGCAACCCAGCGAGATTTTTTTGACGGAGGAGCAGGCAAATGAGGCGAGCAAACTTGCCGCACTATATGATGAGATACTTCCGGAAGAGACAATTTTAGCAAATGCCGACTGCAAGTTAATAGACGGCATGTGGTGCAGTGAAGAGAGCAGACAGGAGTGGGAGGAAGGCTGCCAGGAAAACCCAATTCCGGAAGAGTGTATTGCTGTTGCTGGAACGCATGAAAAAAACTGGACTTACTTTGCTCGGCGCATGAGAACAGAAAAAGAAACAAAAAAAGCAGTCGCGCTACGCATAAATGAAACAAGGAGCATTGCAGATTTAATAGAAGTGTCAAGTTCAATTCAAAAAATTGGCCTCGAACTGATTGCATTCTCAAAAGGTAGCGAAAACGAATTTGGATGCGGTGAACTTATAACTTTTGGCACTCCTTTCAAGGGAACGCAAGACAAATATGAGGCAATAGTTTATTTCAAAAAAGCCAGAAACGCTTTCGAAAGCAACAGAAGCAGGGAAATAAGCGATGACACAGTCTGGAGTCTTGTGTCGGGGGGAGACTCTCCTTCAAAGAATCCGGTGTTAGGGCTAATGATTGGCACTATGCCGGAACAGCAAAAAACAGAAATAATGCAGAAGGCAAGAATGGGCTTTGATGAATTTAAGACAGTCTGCAATCAGGAAGCTGGAAAATTTGATGTAGCGGAAAAAAATGGCGATGTTTACCAGATGGCTTTTTCCTCAGGATACCTAGAAACATGCAATGAATTCCTGCAAACTTTCAAAATTCCTTTCTCTTCTAACAGCACATAACGGATAAGAAAGCGGGGAAAACTCTGCACTGAGCAGACTTCTCGAAAAACTGAAAGCCAAATTTCAACTACCCTCTCCCTAAAAAAACTTTAATCTTTCGCTTAAAGTTATATAAAAGGATTTCACCTAGCCCAACAGTTCTCGTCCAAAGGCCTGCGGAAAAACGCAGGGTTAAATAAGAGAATTGCAGTAAAATTAGGGATATGGGATTAAAAAATTTTAATTTTGGTTTTCATATTACACGGGAAGATGCCTCGAAAACAGGTTTGTTCCTGATTTTTTTTATTGTAATTTACCTTGTTCTCACAAGTGTTTTTTCACTAATTCCAGGCGTTGCAGTGCAGAAGTTTGTTGCAGACACAGAATTAGGAGCGCTTGGAATTTTTGGGTTGAGTGGAAACACAAGCATTGAGGAAACCGCAGTAATTAATTTGGATGCGGGAATAGGAATCCAGATAAGCGAACTGTGCACTGGGTTTCAGGAATTGTTTATTCTTGTTGCCGCTATTCTCGCAAGCAATGGAATTGTATGGCGCAGGCGCATAATTGGGGCAATAATTGGGGCAGCAATAGTGCTTGCATTCAATTACATCCGCATTACTGCAACTGTCCTAATCATACTTGCAACAGCAGACATTGTTCTCGTTGAATTAGCGCACAATATTTTGTTCAGAGTTTTTTTGTTCCTCACAATTGCAGCCTCTTACATTGTGTGGTTTTATTGGGCGGTGCAAAAAAAGGCAACAAACAAAACCCCAAAAAACAAACAAAATATACATAACAAGGTGTTGGGTTGGCCGCACAAAAAGGAAAAAAAAGAATAAAGCGAATTATTGCACCTTGGAAATTGAGCCGGATTAGGGAAGGCACAAAAATAGTAACAAGAGCATCACCTGTTGCAGCAAAAAAATTTGTCCGCACATACAGGCCAAAGAAATTCGGCGAATACGAAGTGTTTATGACACTTGCGGATTACGAGGCAAAACGCGCGCTAACAATCTGCCTTGACAGGAACAGGGGAAAACTTTTTCAGGCAAAATTTACACTAATAGAGCCTGCGAATTACTCCAAATACAAAGAATTTACAATTCCAAAAGAGCTTGCAGACAAAATTCCGGACTTAAAACCTGATTCAAAAGTGCTTTTTATTCAGGCTTTGCAGGGGATGCAAAAAGATTTGCCGGAGGTTGCACGCAAGGTTAACGAAGCACTGGGAGAGCCCTGGGCAAATTTTCTCATGGAGGAATTGATTGCACACGCAAAGACACAGGGAGTTGTTGCAGTTGCATTGCAGCGCCCTGAACACAATTCAATGATACAGTGGAAAAGGCTTGAAACAGAGGAAAAGCACAAGGCAGTCGGAAAAATCTATTACGGACTTGCAAGGGCGCTCGGATTCAAAAAGTTTGGAAAACACCATTACATGTGGCGGATGATTTAAGCCAAACCCGGATTTCTGCAATTAGGCTGCACAGCTAATTTAATTAAAATCAAATTTTGCAAA
>JAFGEM010000063.1 GCA_016931555.1 Candidatus Iainarchaeum sp.
CAGGTCCTGGAATTTTGGCTCGTGCTCCCAATCCTTTAAAACCTCTGTAACCCTTGTAACGCGCCGTACTCGTGCCAAAGCAGTGGGGCTCTTAATTTGTTTTACCATTACAATCAAATCAGTAACCTTAAAGCTTCCTCTTGGAACGCCCAAATCGTTTACAACTCTGTCAAACACACCGTAAGGATTGTCGGCGTGGACTGTTCCGGCAACAACATTGCTCATTGCACCAACTCGCATTGCTTCATACAATACAGTTGCTTCCTTGCTTCTAATCTCTCCGATAATAAGCACACTGTCACCCAATCGCAATGAAGTCCTCAAACCCTTGTGGAAAGGAATCTCCAAGCCATGCTCCATTAGAGCGCTTCTCACTTTTAGTGCAAGCAAGTCATAACCCAATTCCTTGTAAGCGTCTATTGGCAGCTCCTGTGTGTCTTCAATAGTAATCATTCTGTACTTTGGCAGAATCTCAAGCATTAGCGAACCCAGCAGGCTTGTTTTTCCGCTTCCCCTTGGCCCCGAACAGAGGAAAGTCCTTCCGTGTGTAATGGCAAGGCTCATTAATCCGGCAAACCATTCATTTACTGTTTCGTTTGACATAAACAATGGAACAGTCCAAGGGTCCTGCCTGTGGACTCTTATGCTGTAACCCAGCCCGTAAACACTGAAAGGATCCCTTACCGCAGCAACCCTTGCCTTTCTCTTTTCAACCATGAGCTCTCCATCTAATTGGGGCTGTGCCTTGTTCAATGGCCTGCCTGTTTCAATCTTCATGAACGTGGCAAGATAATTCAGAAAATCAAGCGTGGGATAAATGTTTGTCCTGCATTCATCAAATTCAGCGTGAACGATTCTGACAGGAGTAGAAAACTCGGGTGGATTCATGTTTACTTCTTGGATGTAAGGGTCGCTCAAAAGATAATCCAAAATTCCCTTCTCCTTAATCCAAATCTGCAAGAGCTCGTTCCTTAAATTTTTATTCTCGTATTCCATGTACAATTCCCAAAGCTCCTTAAAACTCTTGTCGAGATGCGGGATTTTTATTGAGTAAGTAGGCTGGACATCTTCGGGATTTTTTTTAATGCGGATTTCAGCATCCTTTACATTGTATTTCTTCAAAGTTTTTCCGCGCGCAGGCCCTATAACAACATCAACAAAAAAAGGCATTACTACGAATTCGTCTTCCTTTACATACCAGAGCTTTGTAAATGTATTGTTTTTGAATACGACTAAGCCGATCTCCTCATCCAAAGGGGAAAGCTTTGGGTCGCTGGGACAAGCCTTGCTCGCACACTTTGGAAAGGTCGGGCTAGAAAACCCATCGCAGCCAACGCAGTTTATTATCTTGCACTTCACTTTACCACCGTTTTATTGGGTTTATTTGCGCCCAATTAATTTATTGAAAAATCCCTTGACTTTGCTGCCGAATCCCTGCTCGTCTTTGTACTCTGGTGTTGTGTCATAAGTCCTTAGGCTTGCTCCGGGTTTGCCTTTGCCCTCTTCCGTCATTTTTTTGCTGACGTTTGTTATTTCCTTTTCAAACAGCATATTGACGTTTTGGTGGGCAATGTCCTCCATAGACTTAATGCGGGTCTCAAGGTTCTTCATGATTTCAACTATGTTCATGAAAATGTCCTTTGTTTTGCTGCTGCTCAGTTCGCCGTAAATATTCTCAAGGAATTTTACTCTTTGCGATAGCAAAGCAACCTGCTTTAAGCCTGCTTTTTCATCCAAGCCTTTCAATAGTGTATCCTGTTCTCCCCTGACTTCCTTTAGTACATTTGCAAACATCTTGATCTTTGATTCGCTGACCTTTATGCCCTTCTCAATCTGATCGAGCCTCTCTATTGTCTCTTCAGACTCGCTTAATGGCATTCCCACTGAAAAAATTCTTTCGAGCCGCTGCAATTTTGACTGCAGAATGTTAATCTGAGCCTGAACATACCTGTCTCGCTCAAGCTGCTTTTCTGCAATGCCCTTCTTTCCAACGATTTTATCGAATACTTCCATGGTGTAAAATAAGACTAAACTAATATATAAATGTTTTTCGGTCTGGTTTTCACTTAAGCTGTGTTTTAGCGAGAGACGAGAAAAAAAATTCTGTGCGGGGAATAGGGCGCGAGCCCTCTTTTTCCGGCAAGGGTTTGGTTCCATAAAAGTGAAGTTTTAAAAACATGCTCTCTTAGTTTGCTTTAGTTCTATAAAAGCGAAGCTTTAAATTCTTTTTCTCTCACAATATTTTGCATGGCAAAATCAAGAATAACTGTAAACCCGTTGCAGAACAAGAGCGTGTTTGAAACCATAACCCTGATAGCATGCGGACATGATTCATTTTCCAAACTCTTCAATTACAAAATGCAGTCAACTGCAACACTCTCAGGCAAGATAAATTTGTTGATAGAATTGGGAATAGTTGAAGCGCGCGAAGAAACAGGGCAGAGGGGAAAAACACTGCGCGTGAAATCAGGCGGGTTAGCCAAAGCCTTTTTAGTATGGCTTCAGGATGCAGTCAAAACCCGCACTTCGGAAATCGAGGCTCTTGCTCGCGAATCCGGCGAGCTCACTGAATTTCGGAAAGGTGATTTGAAAAAAGCGTTTTCTTCGCTGAAAGATTTTTTGAACAGCGAGTATGGTGCAAGCGTTTTCAGGCAGTTTGTGCACGATTACATTGACATTGGAAAAACACACCACAGCTTGGAGGACATGTATTCACGTTTTTTTGAGGATTATCTTTTGCATCCCGAGAATTTTAGGCGTCTGCCGACATATAAGGAAGATGACATAGGAATTCAGGATAAGGACAGAAAGCTTCAGGAAACTTTCCTCGGCGGCTTCAAAGTGTTGTCCGGAAACAAGCCGGGGCTGTTTCACAGGCTGCGTGCACGGATAAAGAAAAAGATTTACTGATCCCTGTTTTCATTCTTTTCCAGCTTTTGGAGAAACAATTTCTCTAAACTGATTTTTCGCATCCAGCAGATTTTGTTCAATTGCCATAAAACATCTGCAATTTCCTCATTGATTTCTGAATCATCTTTTTTTCTTGCGGCCTGGCAGAGCTCTCCAACCTCTTCCGCAAGATGTAAAAGCACTTCCTGCTGTGTTTTTGGCAGGCAATTTTTTTCTGTCATTTGTTTGATCTGCATTTCCGTTAATTTTTCAAGGCTGTTTGCTTCACTCATTTTTACTCCCCCTTAAATATACCGTATTGTTGATTATTTC
>JAFGEM010000064.1 GCA_016931555.1 Candidatus Iainarchaeum sp.
AGCATTCCATTGATGATTTTCATGTGAGTTTAGACGCGCCGAACCAAAAAATTTATTCAATGCAGCGTGGAAACAACACCCGCATTGACTCTGTAATAAATGGCATCAAAAACCTTCGTGAACAAGGATTGAGAGTAACAATCAAAGTTGTCATAACAAAAATCAACCAGCACTGCTTGGAAGAGCTTGTTGAACTTGGAAAGTCTCTTGGGGCAGAGAGAGTCAATTTTGCGGTGTTCAAACCTGTTGGGCGCGGCATGGAAAATCTGTTAAGATTGGAGCTGTCGAAAAAAGAAACCAAAGAATGCGTTGACAGGATTTATGAACTAAAGGAAAACAATCCCCAGATTTTTGTTTCTTATGACAATGCCCAGGCATTCTGCCACCCAAAATCAAGCCCGGGAGTTTACAAAAAAATCTGCGGAGGCTACTACATTCGCATTAATGAGGACGGCAACATCACTCCCTGCCCCTTTATCGATAAAAGCGCAGGAAATATTTTAAAAACAAGCATTGCAAAAGCATGGAAGCACAGGGTTTTTGAGGATCTGAGAAAGTTTTCCCTCGCAACCTCCCTTAATGGCAAATGCGAGAAATGCAAGGAAAGGGAAGTTTGCACTGGGGGCTGCAGAGCGCGGCCTTTAGCAAAAAATCTTAGTATTAGGTCTTATGATCCTTTGTGCTGGAGGTGATTTTTTTGGAATTAAAATTTCGCAGAGAGAAATTCGGATGGATTTGTTTCAACAGGAAAAACTTGGGAGTTTATGAACTAAATGCAGACGCAAAAAATGCCCTGGATGTTTTATATTCAAAAAAAATCAGCAGGCTTAGGGAAAAATATGGCAAAGGCCCTGATTTCGAAAATACTTTGAAGGCTTTTTTGGAAAAACTTAAAGCAGAAGGGTTTGAGATTGAAGTTTGAGGCAGTAAACTTTGTTGTAATGCGTTCCGCTGGCCTGCCAATCCAAACACTGAAAAATTTCTCGTTTGAAAAAAGCATTGAGCTTATCAAAAATAATGCTGAAGAAAAAAAAGTCATAGAATCCATTAAAAATGAAAACAATAGCTTCTGCTCAGCCAAAGAAAATATTTCAAAAAAAAGAGAATTCAGAGACATGGTAAGAGCATCTAGTCCGCAATACAATATTTTTCTCAGGAGACTGAAAGAAGCAAAGGGGTTCATGAACCAGTATGAGAGGAAAATGGTTTTGTATATCCAAAGGGCCGCAACAAAATGCGGAACTGCTGGAAGCTATGGCCCCGTTGCAATAGGCTGCTTTGGCAGTGAGAATAATATTGAGGTAACATTGGAAAGCGCAAAGAATTATGTTTTGCTTGAGGGCTGGGCATTGGATGCAATAGCAAAAAGCCTTAAACTCAATCTGAGCGAGAAAGAATTTCATGATATAATGGAATTCCCTGCTAAGCTCTTGGAAAAAACAGGGAATAGTGATGTCGAAAAATTTGTTGGGCTAGTGAACCTTTATGCAGCGCTTGAAAGTCCAAACGCTAAAGACCTTGCTTTTGAGAAAATAAACAGGGCGTTCAAAAAAATTGCAGAACAAAAAAAGCAAAGAACTGAAAAAATAGCGGGAGACTATGAAAGCAGGGCAGTGATTTATGAGCTGGCAAAAAGAAACAGAAAATTTGCAATTGGCAGCGAATTAGAGCGGGAAATAAAGCGCATTAATGAGCTGTTTGGAAACTATCTGGCAAAAGTTTCAGAAAAACTTTTTTTTGAGAAGGAACAAGAAAATGAAGAAGAGTTTCTATTTAAGAATTTTGCGCGGGTTTCAGAGGGGATTCTGAAAGAAAAGGACTGGAGGAAAAAAAATAGCAGGATTTTGCCTCCAATTTTTTCTCCAGACATTGCAATCAGCGCCAAGAATATAGATGAATTGAACAAGGGCAAATACAAAATTGTTCTGGGGGAGATTCATGTTGCCCCCACGCTTTTCTCAAGCCCAATGTATGCGTTTGAAAGGAACAGAGCAATAGAAGAGACTGTAAAGAAAATGCCTAGAAAAAAAATTAGTCTGGTTATATACTCTCCCAACAGGGAGGATAATTTCACTCAACAGCTGCCGGTCAACATGCTTAAAGAAATCGTTGCAAAAGTCAACGGAGACAAAGAGATGTGCTGGGCTTACAGGGCAAAACCCGAGTGCAGGAATAGTACAAGTCTGCTTTTTTTTCCTCTTGCAATAGGAAGAAAGCTCATTTTCTTTGATAAGCATGAAAAGGATTTCAGAATGTGGTCAAGCGAGTATCTTCCACAAATAATTTTGCGGCTGCTGGAGAAATTTGCCCCCGAGATTCATAAAAAAGCCGAGGTGAGAAAAACAAAGATTGTTGAGACACCTGAATTTAAGGCACCGAAAAAGCTCAATGAATTTTTTATGAAACGTTTTATTGGGGAATATGAAAAGTGGCGTGAAGAAAACAATGTTCCAAAGCATGTTTTTTTCAGATACTCGCCAGTAAGGCAGCCTTTATTCGTGGATTTTTCTCTGCCGCATCTTGTTTATGAGTTTTTTAAGATCGCCGGTGCAAAACAAAAAGTTTCTTTCACAAAATTTTCTCCAAATGAAAACGAAACATGGTTTGGAAACAGCGAAGAAAATTTTTGCACCGAGTTCAGGTATATGGTGATTCCTAATGCCTGAAAGAAAAATTAGGTGCCATTATATGGTCTGCAAAAATCCAAAAGCAAATTTTGTTTACTTCCAAAGCCTGCGCGGCACAGAAAAAGAATTCTCCCTGCTCAAAAATGAATTGAAAAAAAAATGCAATGTTTATTTCTTTGATTTTGATTATGCGGATTTTTCACAGCAAAAAAACGTGATTATGGGGGTGTGTGAAAAACTCAGGAGAGAAAAAATTCCCTTAGTTGTTTCTGGGCTAAGCATTGGAGGCGCCTATGCAATGATAATAGGCAAAGAAATTGGCGCTGACTTTGTTTTTCCAGTTAACTCGTTCTACAGCAAGTCTATGCTGTTTAAAGAGCGGGGAAGAAAAGACTGGGCGCAGGACCTTAAGCCTTTTGAGGCAGTGAAATTCTTGAGGCACGTTGAATTCGTGTGCTCAAAGAATGATTCAAAAATATCGTTTGAGCATTCTTTAAAGCTTTTTGCTGAAGCAAGCGGTAAGAAGTGCATCCACATACTTGGGAGAGGGGGCCATACACTAAAGTCCAAGGAATCTCAAATG
>JAFGEM010000065.1 GCA_016931555.1 Candidatus Iainarchaeum sp.
GCGAGTGTCTGCAGTGCAGTGAGGTGCTGTGCTTTCAACCCGGGGTTTGGGCGTTTTGCGCGGATGTTTTTAATGTACACTGGTTTTTGGAGAAGTGCGGAAAGCGCAAGGGCTGTTCTAACTGACTGGCCCCCGCCCTCCCCCTGCGAAGCATCAATTTCAATGAATTCCATATATTTCAAGATTAGTCCAAAAAATAAATATATTAATAGGAATTGGGTTGATTATTGTGTTATGCGAATCCTGGTTACTGGAAGCAGCGGCTTTATTGGAAAGCGCCTTGTTCACGCGCTCAAAAAGACAGGGGCACAGGTGCACGAGTTTGATATTGCACTTGGAAATGACCTGCTTGACAGGGAGGAATGCAGCAAGGCTGTTCAGGGCATTGACATTGTTTTTCACCTTGCAGCTGTTCTTGAGGAAAACAGCCCAATGCTGCACAAAGTCAATGTCATTGGAACACAGAATATTGCGGAAGCCAGTGCACAGGCGCGTGCAAAGCAGTTTGTTTTTTTGAGCAGCGTAGGAGTGCATGGAAAGTCGAAAGAAATTGTTAATGAAAAGAGCCCAATACACCCGGAAACAGAGTATGAAAAGACAAAGGCAGAGGCGGAACAGATTATTCTGGAATTTCAGGAAATGATGCCTATTACAATAATCCGCTCTGCACTGGTTCTCGGGGCTAATTCACAGTGGAGTGGAATCGTTAAAATTATAAAAAAGGATTTTCCAATCCCGGGAAACGGAAAAAACACTTTTCAAACTATTTTTGTTGACGACCTTGTTTCTGCACTGGTGTTTACAGTGAATAATGAAAAGTGCTTTGGGGAAACCTTTATTGCTGCGGGAAATGAAAAGCCGAGTTTGGGGGAGCTTGTTGCAATTGTCAGGAAAGAACTGGGAATGAAGGGAAAGACAAAAACGTTTCCAAGTTCAATTGCAAAAACCTTTGCAGGGCTGAACAGCCTGAAGAACAAATTGCGCGGGAAAAATAGTTTTTTTGAACCGGTTTATATTAATAGGATTTTGCATGAGCGTAATTATGACACGCAAAAAATTTTGGAAATTGGCTGGAAGCCAAAAACAAGTTTGGAAGATGCTATAAAGAAAACCTTGGAGGGATTGAATGCCGTTTAGGGAATGGTTTAGGAGAAAAAAGCCAAAGGCTGAGAAACAAACACAAGGAAATCGAGTGCCACAAGAAACAGCAAAAAGACAGCCAAAAAAGGTGAAACCGCATGAATTTTTTGAAAGGCTTCCAGTTACTAGCACAAGTTTTATGGGCGCGTGCAAGAAAGCAGGCTTGGCAGGAATGGAAGCACATACATTTGCACAAATGTATTCTGCAGCCAAAACCTCTCCTGAACCGATTTGGGTAAAAGCACGAGAGGCTTTTAAAAAAGCCCAGGGGATTATTGCAAAAGAAAAGCTTACAACTGCAGAAAGATTGAAGAGGGAAAGGCGTGCCTTAGAAGGCATCTTTGCACAAGTGCTTCCGAAAACAAACATCGGGCGCCCAGCAACAGGGGAAACCCCAGACGCTATAGACGACGTTTTGGATGAGTGGGCACGGCAAGAAAAAGAGGACTAATCATTTTCTTTGCTTTCCTGCTTTTTCAGCTGCCTTTACCATTGCTGAAAGGAGTTTTTCCACTTGATTTGCATTATCATTTGTCTGTTCTATGGCAGCGCCAACATGAATAATGTCTGCGCCGGCATCAATTAGTTCTGCCACTTGTTTTTCTGTTTTCACTCCGCCTGCAACAATTATTGGAACAGAAACAAGCTTGCGCGCAGCTGCAACCAATTCTTTTGGAACATGCTTTGGAGAGCCGCCTCCGGCCTCAAGAATAACAAAATGCGAACCCATGTATTCTCCAGCGAGCGCTGTAGCGCCAGCAAGATAGGGAATGTCGCGCGGAATGCACTTTGCCCGTCCAACATGCCCAACAGCCATTCCAGGCTCAACAATAATGTATGACGTTGGAATAACCTCCAAACCCATTTTTTTTACTGGAATCGAAGATGCTATTTGCGCACCCGATAGATAATAGGGGTCTAAAGAATTTAACATTGACATGAAATAAACTGCATCTGCATGCTCGTTGAGCGTTGCAATGTTTCCCGGAAAAAGAATTACAGGAAGCTTAGAGCTCTTTTTTATTGAGAGTATTGTCTGCTCCAAAAGCAGCCCTTGCGCGCCAATGCTCCCGCCTACTGCAATTGCTGCAACGCCCGCTTTTTCCGCGATTTTTGCGAGTTCGCCTGCTTTTGCAGGGCTCTGGTTCGGAGGATCCAGAACCAAAAAAATCAAGCCCTTTTTTTGGGATATTTTTTCAAGTATTGCGTTATATGTTTTTCCAAAATGCTTGCCTGACATGAGAATCAACTGGAAATAATTGTTTTAGTTAGTTATAAAAAGCATATTGTAGGCACAAAAAATCACAGTTCCACAGAAGCGTATTGCTTTGCAATTGCAAGATTCTCGCGCTGGCTGCCGGAGAAAACACTTCCATGCCCCGGGAACAATTGGGTGAATTCCATTTCAGAGAGCCTTGCAAGCGAATCAACTAACTGTTTTCTGCTGCCCCCCTGCAAATCCCATCTTCCAACTCCGGATTCAAATAAAGTGTCCCCGGAAAACAAGAGCTTTTTCTGCGCATCAAAAAAACACACGCTCCCTACAGTGTGCCCCGGCGTGCAAATCACCTCAAGCACAAATTCCCCCAAATCAATTTTTTGATCCGGCCTTAAAAAATTTTTTATTTGCGGAAATTCTCTGACAGAAACAAGGTTTGATGCACTGAATTCAGGGTCTTTTCTGTTTACATGAATTGCGTCGCTTTCATGCATCCAAAATTCCGAGTGCTTGAAGAGCGCTGAATTCCCAAAATGGTCTGCATGGCCGTGAGTGTGCAGCACAACCTCAACTTTTTCAGGAGAAATTCCAAGCTTATTCAATCCAGACATTAGCAATTGCCCGTTGGAATGCGAGGAAGAGTCAATCAATGCATTGCGCTTGCCTTTGATGAGGAAAACATTGCTTCCAATGCTCGTGCTTTCAAAAGCAAAAAGATTTGGGAGAATTTCTCGAAACATGCAATAAGAATTATTCGCTTGAACCAGTTAATAAGCTTTACACAAAAAAACAACACTATACATAACTTGTTTTTTTGTTTGCGTTTTTTGGATTTGTTTTTAACTTTTTCCCGCATTACTTCTTTTGGGTTTTTGGGTGCAGGAAAACACGAGTGTTCTGATTGACAGGATTGCAAGCGAAAGCGGCAAGCCAAAACAAGAGATTCTTGAGAAAATTGAGTCCAAAAAAGAAAAGTTTGCTGGATTGCTTACAGAGAGCGGCGCTGCTTTAATGGTTGCAAAGGAACTGGGTTTAGAGATTGACAAAAATTCTAAGCGGCTTAAGATTGCACAGTTAGAGGACGGAATGAGCAACATTGACCTGCTTGTAAGAGTAATGCAGGTTTTTGCGCCACGCGAGTTTGAGAAAAACGGGAAAAAGGGAAGATTATGCAATTTGGTTGTTGCAGATGACTCCGGAGAAATTCGGCTTACGCTTTGGCATGATGATGTTAAAAAAATGCAGGAGCAGGGCATTGAAAGGGGAAGCATCCTGCAGATAAACAATTGTTACGTTACAAGCTTTAAGGACAGAGTGCAACTCAATCTTTCTTATCAAGGAAAATTTTTGTCAAACCAAAAAAAAGATGCGGGTTTTCTGCCAAAAATAGAGAACAAGATTCTCAAGCTTGACGAACTGCGGGCGGGATTGAATGATGTAAGCGTAATAGCGCGGGTTTTGCGTGTTTTTCCTGCAAACGAGTTCAAAAAAGACACTGGAACAGGCAGAGTAGTAAATTTTATGGTTGCAGACAAGACAAACACAATACGCGCTACTGCATGGAATGATTTAACGCGTGAAGTAGAAAAGCTTGTGGAAAACGATTTAATAAAAATCGAGGGAGGCTATACAAAAGAAGGCATGAAGGGAATTGAGCTGCACCTTGGTTACTCTGCAAGGCTCCTGAAAAACCCAAAAACAGGGGAAACTCTTCCGAGTGCAATGGAACTTAGGGGTGCAGAGGTAGTCCAAAAAAAGATTTCAAATCTGCATGAACAGGACGGGACAGTAGAGATACAGGGGAAAATCTCTGAAATCGGAAAGGGAAAACTCTATTTCAGCAAGTGCAAACAGTGCGGAAAAAAAGTAATTCAAATAGACGAGAGCTATTTGTGCGAGAACTGCGGAGAACAAAAGGAAGCTGAATCAACAGGAGTTGTTTCCGTTAGAATTGAAGACGGCACAGGCAGCGTTAACACAGTGTATTATGGGGAAAACGCGGAAAAACTCATTGGGCTTGGCATGGCAGAATTAAAGAAAAGGGTTGCAGAGTCAAGCGCGGAACAGGTTATTGAGGAACTAAAACCAAAAATTATTGGAAAAAAAATTGTGGCACGCGGGCCAGTAAAGCAGAATAGTTTTAGCGGCGAACTCGAAATAACCTGCAGGAACTTTGAATTTGCAGATTAACCCATTTTTTTCTTTGCGCTTTCAAAACGCGATGCAAGAAGCCTGTGGCGTGCCTCCAATGCATTGTGCTTTGAAACAAGCCCTGCCTGCATAGCCTCTAATTTTTGGCGCCTAGAATCCGAAAGCGCCTGAAAAGCCAGCTGATTTGAAACAAGGTCAAGCTCTTTTTCAACTGTTGAAAGCCTTTGGTGCAAACTACTTAGGCGCACCAAAATTTTTTGGGAAACCTCGGCTGCACGAATTTTTCTTGGTTTTCTCCTGCGGGGCATCATACAAAAAACCAGTTATAATTAAATATAAAGCAAAACAATGATTTTATTATGCATAACAAAATTCTAATTGTTATTGGAATTATTATAACCTTCTTTTTAATAACTGCTGTTGGGACAGAATCAGAAAATGAAATTCTTTTGCAGGGGGAGGCGCCAGAAGCAGATGAGATAAAAATGACTGTAATGACAGACGAACGCGCGGCAAGAGAAAAGTATTACAATGAAAAAGACTTTCCGCTCATTGTCTGCTATGACTGGTATGAGCTTGAAAAAGGAGACCTTGACTGGTGGGACAAGGAAGACTATTACCCAAAAATAAAGTTTGACAACAAAATTGTTTTTGCAGCAAATTTTATGAATTCCCTGACAGAAGAAAAAAAGAAAGAGGTAAAGGAAAAACTGGATATTGGAAGAGACTGTGTCTGGTTTCAGGAAAAGAATTCAGAAGAAAAAACAGCCCAGACAAGCGTGGGAAAGTGGCCCGGCAGAATGTTTGACTATTATTTCCCTTTATCCGAAGACTCGGAAATAGAAATTAAAATCGAAATTTGGTCAAAAAAAGAAAACAAGCTAAAGGGAACCGCAAGCCAGACACTAACCTTTCACAAAAACCTTGTTACAACACAGCCCGCAGCAGTGGGAGTAAATGAAGATACAAAAAAAGTGGAAATAGAGCTGAACGGCTTGAAAGAAATTCTTGAAAAGGAAGACGCAGAAGTCGAAAGCGTTGATGTAAGGAAATGCACTCCGGAACCTGTTGCAGCGTGCACAAGCCAGCCTGCACAGGTAAATACAGAGGAAGAGGAGGTAACCGCGGCACAGGCTGTTGATCCTGCAACGGCACAGGCTGTTGTTGAAGATGGGGCGGGCGTAAATGCAGAGCCGGCAATAAAAGCCAAAAAAAAGAAAACAGGGGAGCCAGTACTGATTTATGCTGTCTCAACTACTCTGGAAAACAGGCCGACAAAAAAAGAAGCAATCACAGTGACTGTTACTGACAAAGGGGGGAATGAAAAAGACTTGTTTTTTGAGGAGGACTTTCCAATAAATGTGTGCTATGATTTTAGTGGGATAGAACAAACATGGTGGGGAAAAAACTTTGCATACCCCAAGATAACAGTGGGCGGAAAAACCTTTTTGGCAGGGCACATGCGCTACAAGCACGAAAAAGACTGGCGGGAAAAAATCAAGAATTTGGAGCAGAGCGAGAGAAAAGACTGCGTATCAATTCCTTTTGCTGGGGAGGATGCAGACGAAACAATAGAAAGCGAAACAGGTTTGCTGAAGTGGAAAACAAGAACAAAAGCAAGGGCATTTGAGACAGGAAAAGACTACAAAATAACTGTTGAATTAAAACAGGCTTTTTCCCCGGATAGAACCTCTGACGCAGTTGTTCTTGCAACCGGAGAAAAAACAATAAGATTTGGAGAAATAATTGTTCCAAGCGAAAACATTTTGAAATATCTTGCCAAAATAAACAGGCAGATTCCATACGACATTTATCCGGAACTGTTTGAATAGCGGAAACCTGCTCTAATAAGTATTTAAAAACAATCAAACAATCTTGTATCAGAAACTGGCAATCAAGGAACACGCTTTGCCCTAAAAGAGTGTTTCAAACAATTGCACAGGAGGAATTCTAAATGGGGAAGAAAATTAAGGAAATACAGGATTTGCCTGGAATAGGAACACAGGCAGCGGAAAAACTGATTCTGGCAGGATATAAAACAGTGGAAAGCATTGGAGTAGCAAGCCCTGCAGAGCTAATTGAAGTTGCCGGATTGGGGGAAGTCACTGCAAAAAAAGCAATAGGCGCCGCGCGCGAAGCGCTTGACATGGGATTTGAAAGCGCAGACAAAATTGCGGAAAGAAGGAAACTTGTCGGCAAAATAACCACAGGCAGCAAAGAACTCGATACAATGATTGGCGGAGGCATTGAAACAGGTAGCATAACAGAAATATACGGAAAATATGCCTCGGGAAAAACCCAGGTATGTTTTCAGACCGCAGTAACAGTGCAGCTGCCCGTTGAAAAAGGGGGTTTGGGCGGAGGCTGTTTATGGATTGACGCTGAAAACTCTTTCAGGCCAGAGAGAATTACTTCTATTGCAAAGGCAATGAAACTAAAGCCAGAGGACGTGCTGAAAAACATTATGGTGGCGCGCGCATACAATTCAGACCACCAAACACTTTTATCGGAAAAAGCCAGTGACGTAGTAAAGGAAAAAAACATTAAACTGGTAATAGTAGACAGTTTAACCTCTCAATTCAGGTCTGAATTCCTGGGAAGAGGCCAGTTGTCAGACAGGCAGCAAAAACTAAACAGGCACATGCGCCATTTGATGAAGCTGGCGGAAATGAGCAATGTTGCAGTTCTAGTAACAAACCAGGTAATGCAAAATCCCGGAATTTTGTTTGGCGACCCTACAACGCCTATAGGCGGAGAAATTGTTGCACACAACTCCAAAACAAGATTGTACCTGAGAAAAAGCAAAGAAGACAAGAGAGTTGCAAAGCTTGTTGACTCCCCATCACTGCCCGACGGAGAAGCAATATTTAGAGTAACAGAAGACGGGCTAGTAGATGTGTAAAGCAACTGGAAAGCTACACTAGAAAATAGGCAAGCCAAAAAAAATATTGTAAAGCCTATTCAGTGACTTTGTAGACTATTGCCTTTCCCTTTACAGGCTGGGCAAGCTTTATTCCTATTGCCTGGCCTTTCTTTGCACTTTTTACAGGCTGCTTGTCAATCTGCATGCTGTCAACAACCTGCTCAAATTCCCCCTCATGGGTTTCAACCGCTATTTTATCGCCCACTTTAAGGCCCCCTGAAAGCTCAAGGACACCCACGCCTATATGGTCAAAAAAATGCGTTACTTTACCAACCTCTGTTTTCGGCATTAAATCACCGCATAAAAGAGTGTATCAAAAGACTTAAAAAAAGCTCCAACCCTAATTATTTTGGCTAGGCCGGGGCGGTAGCAGTGCCTTGTAACCGGAAATCTGCTTTATGCCGGAGCCGAAAACTGGGGAGAGGTTTAGTTAACTGGGAAAAGCCGCTTCTTGGACTGTGACCTTCTGTCTTCAAAGATCCTTTATTGGAGTGAACCCCGCCAGGTTCGGAAGAAAGCAACGGTAGCTTTTGTAAAGAATGCTTTGAAGGGCGCGGAAGCGAGAAAAAGACGCGAAAAACTTTTTTCAGCCTACTAAATCCATTCCCAGGAAGCCACTAAAAAACACTGGTTTTCCGCTTAAAAAAAAGGAAAAGCATACAAAAAAAACCAATTTATACATAACTTGTTTTTGTGTTTGTACGCCAAAGGTTTAAAATGCATTCGCAGGGAAAAAATTAAAGCAGATAAAAACACAGGGAAACTTTTAAATATCAGGTAAAACAAGTAATAACAGACAATTGGTGGAGCAATGGAATCAAAAAAATCAGTAAAGGACATCATAGAAGAAATGAGAAAAGAACTTAGAGAGGAAGAAAGCTCGGATTTAGAGCTTTTTATGCCTGCAACAATGAGGGAAGAAAGGAGCAGAAAGAGAGTAAAGAAAAGAACAGTAAAAAAGATAGGAAGAAAGGCAAAAAAAACAAAGAAAAAGCCGAAAAAAACAAAAATAAGGCAGGCGGCAGGCAAGAAAAGCAAGGCAAAGAAGGGCAAGAAAAATAAAAAAAAGCTGAAAAATAGCAAGAAAAAAGGAAAAAAACGCTGATCAGCCTTTTCTCTTCAAATAATTCAAAGACTCCCTCTCCAAAATCCTTAAAGCTGTTTGAACTGCAGTCAAGAGTTTCCAATCATCTGCTTTTGCAAGAATTGTTTTCCCTGGAAGAGAAATTTTTGCATGAACACTGTGCCTTTTTCTCAACCCTTTAGCCCGAGAGTGCTTGAAATGCAAGTGCAACAAAACCTCGCCTTTGGCAATTTTTTCCAGCTTGTCATAACTCAAAAAAACACTTGACATTAGAATATCCTTGTCTATTTCATCAATCTCTGGGAGAGAAGAAAACTGGATATTCCTGTTTTTAACAGCCATACAAAACACCTTTCATTTGAAACCACTCACTAATTCGAGAATTGCTTTTTTTGGGTCTTGGGAATTAACAATTTTGTTAGACACAAAAACACCTGAAGCGCCTAATTCAATTGCCTTTGAAACATCCAAAGCACTGTGAATCCCCGCACCCGCAATAATCTCGATTTTGGGGGCAACTGCCTTTATTTCCTTTACAGCAGATTTTATCAACTCGGGGTTTACAGTGCTTATTGAAACATCAGACCTTGAAATTAACTCGGGAACCTCTATTGCAATAAAATCGGGCTTCTGGACAAGAGAGGCTATTTGCTTTGCGCGCTCCAAATTCTCTGCACAAACCAGTACCTTCAAAGAGTATTTTTTTGCTGTTTCAATTGTCTTCTGCAAAACAGAATCCTCAAGCTTGTGCTCAGCGTGATTCAAAATAACTCCGACAGCGCCTGCCTCTTTCACTGCGGGCGCAGAAATCCAGCCAGTGAATTTTCCGAATTCAACTGGATCAATATGCTGGGCAAAAACAGGGATTTTGCAGGATTTTGACACCAGCGCAATATCAGTTGCCTGAACAGCAACAACAATTGTCTTTTTTGCTTGTTTTGCAATTGCCTCTGCATGCTTTGACAGGGAAACCGCCTTTTTTCCGGAAGCAGGCTTATATGCCTTGAAATTAACAAAAAGAATTGGGAGCCTCAAAAAAACACCAATAAAACAGAACAGAGAAGTATTTAAATTCTTGACTCTGGAAAAAATTTTTAGTGGGGTGCAATGAGCGATAAGCTAGTTACTATTGAAAAGATACTGCGCACGGGAGAAAGCAGCAGCCAAAAAATTGACAAAAGCCTGATTAAATCCGCATATGATTTTGCCCTTGAAACGCACGGAGGAAATTTAAAGTCAGGCAGAATGCAGCATGTTCTCAATGTCGGCCTGCTAATGGCAAAAATCGGGGCAGACAAAGAAACAATAGCGGCAGGAATAATGCACGACACAATATTCAAGGGAGAAGTTGAAAAAGAAAAAATATGCGAAAAATTTGGAGAAGAAATCACAACAATAATCGAAGAGGCAACAAAAGGATTTGCAATAGAAGAAACAAACATTGGCCGGCTCTCTCCTGAACTGCTCTCAACAATTCTGCTTGCATCAGCAAAAGACATTAGAGCCATCTTTGTCATACTGGGATCAGCAGTAGACACCCTAAGCAGAGAAGGGCTGATAGATTACAGGGACGAAAAAGAATTTGCAAGAATGGCACTCAAAGTGCTTTCACCAATCTGCAACAAGCTCGAACTCAACACACTCAAATGGATGCTTGAAGACTCGGCATTAAAAGTGCTTGAACCCGAAACATACCAAAAAATAAAAGAAACCATAGGAGAAAAAAGAGAAACAAGGGAAAAAGAGGCAAAACAAATCAAAAGAGAAATTAGGGAGCTGCTAAAAAAAGAAAAAGTAGAGGCAACAGTAACAGCAAGGCCCAAACACTTTTTTGCAATACAAAGAAAAATGAATTCCGGAAGAACATTTGAAAGCATAAAAGACCTGTTAGGGGCAAGAATAATCTGCGACACCCCAAGGCAATGCTATGAAATTCTTGGGATAATACACTCAAACTACAAAATAATTCCGGAAGAATTTGACGATTACATTGCAAACCCAAAAAAAAGCAGATACAAAAGCCTGCACACAGTAATAGACCACAAGGGAAAGCAAATAGAGGTCCAGATTAGGACCTGGGAAATGCACTGGCAAAACGAATCAGGGATATCAGCACACTGGATGTACAAGGGAATAGTGCCAAACATTTACTTTGACCAAAAACTAAGCTGGGCACAGCGCCTTGTAGGCTGGCTCAGAACAAAAGAAAGCTCAAAAAAATTTTTGGAATCACTAAAATTCGATTTCGGGGAAAACAAAGTTTTTGTATTTACACCAAAAAACCAGGTAATAGTCCTGCCAGAAAAATCCACAACACTTGATTTTGCATTTGCAATACACTCAGACCTTGGATTCAGATGCAAACGCACAAAAGTAAACGGAAAACCAGTTACAATAAACCATGTTCTTGAAAACGGAGACATAGTTGAAATAATTCCAGGACAGGCAGTACAGCCAAAGCGTGAGTGGCTGAATTTCGTTAAATCAGAAAAAGCACGAACAAAAATAAGGCAAAAACTCGGAATAAAAACAACAGTCAAAAAAGCCCCTAAAAAAAAGCAGGCAATAAAAACCTCGAGCAAAAGCGTTAGAATAGCAAAATGCTGCAACCCGCTTCCAGGAGAGGAAATAATAGGAGTTAAGACTACAAAGAGAAAAATAATTGCCCACAAAATAGACTGCCCAAACACAAAAAAAATAACAAAAACAGTGCCTTTAAGCTGGGACATTGGAACAGGAAAAGATGTCACAATACAGTTAAAAGTAATTGCAAAAGAAACACCAAGCCTGCTGCCCGAATTATTGAATGCAATAACCACTGCGGGAGCAACAATAGCCTACACAAGCGCAAAAGCAAACAAAAGCAACATAGTAACAGCAAACTTCAAAATAAAAATAAAACAAGCCAAACAATTCGAAAACGCCTTAAGAAAAATGCGTTCAATGCCCCAGGTAATAGAAGCAGAAAGAGCATAACAAAAAAAAGCTTGAGCAAAACAATTATTAACCAGAAGCTGGATTGTATTACTGGTGAAATAATGAAAAGAATCAAAACAGGAATCAACGGATTGGATGAGCTAATTGAAGGCGGGTTTCCAGCAGGCCGAAGCACTCTTATAAGCGGAGGATGCGGAACAGGAAAAACAATATTCTGCATGCAATACATTTACCAGGGAGCAAAAAAATACAATGAACCCGGAGTTTACGTTACACTTGATGAACGCCCGGATTTGATAAGGGAGGATGTTTTAAGATTCGGCTGGGACATTAAAAAACTTGAAGACCAGGAAAAGATACAAATTGTTGACGGCTCAATAGCAAAACTTGGATTGCCCTCAGAAGAAGAATACGCGCTCCCAGTAACAGGATATGATGTTGACAAACTCCTCCTCGAAGTAATGCGCGTAATAAAAAGAATAGGGGCAGCAAGAGTAACAATCGATTCCATACCTGCTCTAGGATTCAACTTTGAAAACGAAAACGACGTAAGAAAGGCAATACTAAAGCTTAGCTACATGCTAATGAGAAGCGGAGTAACCTCTGTAATGACCTCAGAAATAAGAGAAGGGGAAAACAGGTTTGGCAAATACAGTGTTGAAGAATACGTTGTTGACGGAGTCTTAGTTTTGCATTACATGGGCGTTGGGACACAAAGCAACAGGACAATGCACATAAGGAAAATGCGTGCAACAAAACACTCTGAAGACCTACACCCAATGCAGATAACAGAAAAAGGAATCAAAATCTCGAACATAGAAGAAGAATACAGCGAAGCCTAGAACCTTCCAAACTTTTTCTTTGGAACCTCAAACTTGCTCTTCTTGGGCCTGCGCATTAAGATAAGCAACAAAACAAGGACAAGCACTACTACAACAGCCCCAAGAACAATAGGGAACCAATCAAAGCCTATTGGAATAGGGACTCCCGGCGCCATATCCGGATTCATTAAAACAGGGGGCGCGACAAACTTGTTGACATAATGATCGTTAAGGAAAGCCATTGCCTCTGCCTCTGTAAGCTCAGAACTCAAGCCATAGGAAAGAGTTTTGCCCGAATCAAAAAACTCTTTATCAAGAGAAAAGGAAATTGTTGGGTCTTCCTTAAGAGTTTTAAATTCCCGGGAAGAAACAATGTCTGAAGCGCTGGCTGCGAATTCTTTTGGGACATACTCTATAACACCAATAGCACTGATGTTGTTGTCAAGCAAAAAGCTTTCGGAAAATCCAAAAGAAATCAAAATAATGGGTTTGAAGTAAACAGTATTCAAGTCTGAAACACGCATTATTTGGAGCTTTCTTGAAACATTTGACTGCTGAATTAGAAACTCTGAATGGGAAATAAGCTCGGGAGACAATCCCACAGCCTCGAGCAAAAGCCCTATTTGCTGATCGTTAAAAACAAATTCTTCTTCCCCCATAACATTCAAGTCAATTGCTGATTGGGCCTGAGCAAAAAAGTCTTTTGCAAAATTGGCGCTCTCGACAGCGTCTGAAAAGGCACGTTCGGAAAAAGAACGTTCAGCAATTTCAAGAGCTTCAATGCCTTGTGTTTTTAATTCCCGCATGTTTGGAGACTCTATTCCCATTCCAAGCAAAATGCCTTCCTTTTCCTCAACGAGATCAAGGGAAGCATAAGCTTCAAAGATTAGGCTGTTAACATCCGATTCTATTTCACCTGTGTTGAAAATCCATACTGGCTTTTCCGCTTCAACAGTGTTTCCCGCTTTATCGCTTGCAGAAACCTTAAAAGTATAATACTCGTTTGGCAAAAGCAGGGTATTCCAATCCATAACATAATAGCCATTGTTTAAGTCTGGCGTTCCAAGAGAAATAAAAGCAGAGGCTGCAGTTAGCTTATAGAAAAACTCTACTGTGCCTATTCCTGACTTGTAATCCCCAGAATCTTGAACCTGCACATTAAGTGTTACAGTTTCTGAAAGCTCTTCCCTATAGTTTTTTGGAAAAATAAAGTCTATTGTGGGCAAAACAGTGTCATAAAGAAACAAGAGATTTGTATCGCAATTGTCACCATAAAACTCCTTTGCCTTCAAATCAACAAATATTTCCCCCTGACTTACGCCCGCAAGGTCTATTTCTCCCTGCCAAGAATTGTAATCAGACTTATCAGAAAAAAGTGTTTCCCTCGGCTTATTCGGAGGAGTAACATACAAATTAGAATAATAAATTGGGTCTGCAGAAGAAATATCAATAATCAGTTTTGATTTGTCTGAGGAAAGCGAGGCACCCAACACAATGCCCAAAGTGCAAAACGTTGGAATCTTAGCCTTGGCTTCAGCACTTATAATGCCGCGATTGTCTGCATTGTCAACAGCCGCAACCTTGTAGAAATACGTTCGCCCCTCCGTCATTTCATTTGTATCCAAATAACCTGTTCCAGTAAATGTCCCGAGAAACTCTACTCCCGGATCATTGATTTCAAACCCTGTCTGTTTGTTCTTGTAAATTTCATAGCCTTTTACGCCAGACAAGTTATCACTAGATTCTTCCCACTCTAAACGAACATACAAGCCCTCTGGAGTAGCCGTAACTTTGGGTCTTTTTGGGCCTGTTGAATCAATTTGTATAGTGTAATGAGTTGTTTCGCTTGCATTAGAGCCCTGGAAGGATCTCACATGAAAGTAAAAAATCCCCTCTTGTTTTGCAGGCAAAGTAAGCGAAGTTTCCGTTGTAAAATCAGACCCGTCAGGAATTGTATCTGAAGCAGAGTCATAAGCATACTCATATTTTGTAGCACCTGCAACAGCATCCCACGAAACTGAAGCACTGCGGTTTGACGACCATTCTCCAGCAGGGTGTGTTGAAGAAGTAACAGCAGGGGCGCTCACTGCAAAAGCACATGCAGAAATCAAAAAAATGAAAACCAAAACACTGGTTTTTCTTAAATACATAATACCAATAAACAAAAGAAAAAAATTTAAATAGAGGCATGGCAAGGAATTCTGCTTTGGGGGCCTTGGGCCGGCTAGTAAATATAGCCGCGGAACTTGGCATCAGGAATAATGCCGCCGTAATGCCCGAGTATCAAGCCAGTGTCAACGTATATTTCAAAGCCTGCTTTTTTCACTAGCTCGCAAAAGGCAGTGTCTTCTCCATGAACTTTTGTGCGCATGCCCTTATCATATTTTGTAAAGAAAAGGGGCTTGCCCTTGTTTTCAGAGTCAACTTTTTCCAAAACCTTGCGCTTAATGAGCATGCATCCCAAACCTGTTGCATCAACTTTTACCAGCTCGTTTTTTGGAAAATCATAACTGCTTTGATAGTTGCCTTCTTTATTTAGCATGCGAAAACTAGGGAGCAGCATTTTCCGCAAAAAATACAAGCCAGAAACAACCTCTTTATCGTGCTTTAAAAGCAGTTCAACTATGTTTGGGGGAAAAACCATGTCAGAGTCAAGGAAAAGCAAGTGGGTGCAATCACTTTTTAGAAAGTTTTCGACCAGCACATTTCTCGCAACATCCACTATTGTTGCATCAACCTGAAATATCTCCAAAGGATATTTATTCGCAGTCTGGGCAAAGAAAGAGACAAAATGTATGAAAAACGCTGTTGGAACCTGATTGTAAAGCGGGACGCAAACCCCAATTTTTATTCTCTCCTCAACCATAAAAAAAACCGATTTCAATTACTTTTTAATGTGAGCGTAGCGAACCAACAATTTTTGCACTAGCAAAAATTGATTTCTTTTCCCAGGTTTTCTTTGCAAGGCAAAGAAAAGCTGTGAGGATAGCGGGATTTGAAAAGCCTTTCAAAGCGCTCGTTTCACTCGCTTTCGAAAGCCTTGGGAAAAAATAAATCCCGCTAGACTCTATTTTTCGCTAACCTTTTTCCAAAAGGTTATGAGGATAGCGGGATTTGAACCCGCGACACACCGGTCTTCAGCCGATTGCTCTACCAGACTGAGCTATATCCTCGTTAAAAAGAATTGAGGGGGCAAACCTTTAAAATTCATTTTATGGCAAGTGGCATTAATCATTTATTGCTAGCTTGCCGGGGGGCAAACAGCATTTTTCCAAATGCGCACCATTTACTTTATTTCTCTTAGCCTTGCTGCAACCTTTTCCCTTCCAAAAGCAAATATTAACGAACCAAGCCTTGGACCGCGCTCTTTCCCGAGAATCGCTTGGTATAGGGAGGAAAACAATTGCTTTGGCTGCACATTATTTTCTTTCGCTGTGTTATAAACAAGATTCTGGATTTCTTCCGCGTTTTTTGCTTTTTCAATTTTATCCGCAATTTCAGGGAGCAGTGATTTTGCTGCTGAATTAATTTTTGATGAATCAATTTTTTGGGGGGGAACAAAAACAGTTTTCTGTTCTTCAGAGAGATGCTCATTCGCATAGTTTCTTGCTTTTTCAAGCCTTTCAAGAACAAACTCTTTTTCTTTGGGCCCTGCGAGGCCCATTTCTCTTACTTTTGCAAACGCTTTTTCGGGGTCTGAAAATAATTGCCCAACCATTAATGCAGTGGAAAAATCTAGTTGTGGCGCAGTAATTTTGCGTTTTTTTGTTTCAACAAATTTTAAGAGTCTTTTGTTCTGGATTTGCTCTTTTTCCACGCCCTTTTTTTGCGAAACGTTTTCCGCAAGCCTGTCCAGTTCCAGCTCTAACAGGGGAATGTCCTGCCATGAAAAACTTCTTGTTTTCATCAGGCGCTTTAAGTAAAGCAGGCGCAGTGTTTCTGCTCTGGAATATTTTAGCCAGTCGCTCGGATAAACAACATTTCCAAGAGAGGCGCTCATTTTTATCCCGCCAATTAGTATGTGCTCGTAAAAAATCGGTTCGGGCGCGGGAAACTCCAGTGCCTTTTCACATATTTCTGCGTTAATCCAAAAGGCAGAGTTTTTGCTCTCATATTCTTTGCCTGCTCCCTCGGAACAGACATTCCAGTGTTTCCACTGCATTGCCCACTCGGATTTCCAGGGCATTTTGCCGTTTGCCTTGGACAAGTCTGAAAATCCGTTATGGCCACAGCCTTTTGCTGTCTGTGTTTCAAATTTGTAGTCCTGGCAAATGTATTCAACTTTTTTTCCGTCAAATGAGATTGCTTTTGTTGTCTGCATGTTGCCGCAATTCTCGCATATTGGCTGCCATGGAATCCAATCCTCCCCCAAAGGCGTTTCCTTAAACTTGTTTATTATTTCCAAAACTGTTTGCCTGCCTTTCATTAGTTTTTTTATAGAGCCATTAAAACTGCCTTTTTGGTATTCCTTGCGCATTGAAAAAACTTTTGGCTTTGTGGAAAGAAAATCCATTGCAGTGTTCAAAAAGTGCTCGAGATGATGCTCGTCATAGCTTTTGTGGCAGCCCTCAGGATCAGGCACATCAGAAACTGGAAACCCAATGTATTTTTCAAATTCTTTTGGAACCCCCTTTGGAATTTTGCGCAAGGGATCCATGTCCTCAGTAACATAAATGAATTCAACTGGAAAACCAGCATCTTTAAGTGCGTGGTAAACTGCCTCTCCCCGAATCAAATCAGATAATCTCCCAATATGCAGGACTCCGGAAAGGGAAGAGCTTGATTTGACGCTCCATTTCTTTAGCTTGGGAACCTTGCTTTCAGTGAAATAAAATTTTTTTCTTTCAATAATTTTTTTGGCCAGCTGGTCAGCCCAAAACAAGGATTCCTGCTTTTTCATTCAAAAAACCAATAAAATTTGTTTATCACTCAATTTAAGGTTCTTTCTTTTTGGAAACCTAGCTTTTTCTTTCCCCCTAAGAAAGAAAAAGAGGGAAAGAGCGAGCCCAGTGGGATTCGAACCCACGGCGGCCTGCTTAAGAGGCAGGTGCTCTACCAGACTGAGCTATGGGCCCA
>JAFGEM010000066.1 GCA_016931555.1 Candidatus Iainarchaeum sp.
AACATCACAGGAACAATAATATCAGAAAAAATAATTGATGCTACTCCAACACAAAAACAAATACTTGACACGCTAAAGCAACACAGCCTGGAACAACTAATGAACCAAGCATCAAACATCAGAGAAAACTACCAAATAGAAAGAAGAATCATAATAAGCGAAAAACCAAACGGGGACAGAATAACCACAATAGTACTAACAGTAGCTAACCTAAGAGAGTTCCCACTAACAGGATTAACAATACTGGAAGAAGTCCCAAAAAACATTGCAAGCAACGCAAGAGAAATAACAGCGGGAAACGAAATAATAATCCTAAAAGAAGACCCACTAGTAGAATTTATAGCAGTAGGAAAACTCGCAAAAGAAACAAGCTTCTCATACTCAGTCAACAAAGAAATAACAGACCTCAGCAACTTCAAACCAGCAATAATACTAAACCACACAATAGCACAGGATTTAACATGCGCAAACGGCTGTGACGACAAAAACCCGTGTACAACAGACAAATGCGTAAACGAAACATGCGTTTACTTCCTGAAAAACGATGGAACACCATGCGGCTACGCACAAAAATGCATGCAGGGAATATGCATCGCATACCCGACAACACCACACACAGAAAGACCTCTCATAATGGGAATGCCAAAAGAAATAGTCATAACAGCACTAATCGCAATAATAGTAATAGTACTTATAGCACAATTCTACACAAGAAAAATAAAAACAAAAAAACAAAAGAAGAAAAAATAACTAAGGATGGACTTTCACTATTTTCTGACCCTGAGCCTCGCGCTTTATCAGATCTAATAATTCTAATGCCTGCGCTCTCTGTGTTGCAAGAACAATGGATTTTATTCGCTTTTCAAGCACTGGAATGTTAATTCTGCTTACCTCAAAAAAAATTGGAAAATTACCGCCCGCGGAAAAACCTATGTTCATTGCCTTGAGATTCGGGCGCATTCCTGTTTCTTCTTCAATTTCTCTTGCGAGCTGTAAAGCACTCTTTTTCACGCGTGCCTCGTGCTCTAAATATTTTCTGCTCTTTTCAACAGGCTTGGCTTTTTTTACAGAACGCGCTCTTCTGCGGTAGTAAGAGTTTATTGCTTTTTGGCTTGGCTTGTCAAGCTGGATTTCGTTTGAAAAAACAG
Organism: Candidatus Iainarchaeum sp.; assembly: GCA_016931555.1. Taxonomy (GTDB): domain Archaea; phylum Iainarchaeota; class Iainarchaeia; order Iainarchaeales; genus JAFGEM01. The sequence continues at coordinate 1,149 of JAFGEM010000066.1, forward strand.
TTTTTCTGTCCAAGCCAGAGGCAATGATTCTTGGAAAATTGCCAGGGCAGAGCAAGTGTGCAATGGCCATTGCAGGAGCATACAATTCAGAGGGCTGTTTGTACGCAGTTCTTTTCACGACCCCATATTTTTTTGGAAGTCCAATTTTTTTCTTTTCCCTTCTCCTTAAAGAGGTTACGTGGGAGTCTTGTGCATGAATGTTAATCCTGCGCTTTAGCATGCAAATAAAGTGAGAGTTTTTTGCTTTAAAGCTTTCGCCTTAAAGAATATTTTGGAGAAACAGTGTTTTTTATGGAGTATTCTACGAAATGCAGTGGCATTGGAGGGACAATTAAGCTGCGCTATTCTGATTTTATTGTGGAGGAAATTGGTTTGCATGGCAATGCAAGAGTAAAGCGTTTTTTGCAGGAAGATGCCTTGAACAAGGCTACTCCAATAAAAGTGCCGAAAGGGCAGAGCAGGGAGAACAGCCAGTTGCTGTGTGAAATGGAGAAGTATAATGCTGATGTCAATTTTTGCCTGCGGAGAATGTCGCGCTTTTTTCAGCTTTCTCGCAAGAGATTTGGTTATGCAGGATTAAAGGACAAGAGGGGCATCACAAGCCAGTTCATCACTATTTTTAATCCGAATATAGAAAAGCTTGAGTTGTTCCAGAGCAGGACACTTGACTTGCGGCCCATAAAATGGCAGAAGGAAAGGCTTGAGATTGGGGATTTGAAGGGAAACTCGTTCACAATAACAATAAGAGGAATTGAATTAGAGGAAAAGGAATTGAAAAAAAGAGTAAAAGAATTTTTTAAGGAGGCTAAGGGGGGAGTGGCAAATTATTTTGGCGAGCAAAGGTTTGGGGGCATTAGAAAAGTAACGCATTTAGTTGGAAAGGAATTTGTAAAGGGAAATGTAAAAGAGGGGGTAATGCTTTTTTTGACGCATCCCAGCGACAGGGAGCAGGTTGATATTGCAGAGGCCCGCAGGAATTTATTGGAGTCAATGAATTTTTCAAAGGCAAGCAAGGAATTCCCGTTTAAATATAGATATGAACGCGCTTTGATTCACCATTTGTGCAGGTTTGAAAATGATTTTGCAGGCGCATTCAGAATGCTGCCAAAATCCCTCAGGTTTTTGTTTGTACACGCATATCAATCTCATTTGTTCAATAGAATTATTGAAGAGCGCCTTAAATCAGGAATCGGGCTAAAAAAAATTAAGGGAGACATTTTAATTGACGGAAATCCGAGCGCTGTATTGTTTGGGTTTGAGTCAGAGCTTGCAAAAGGGAAAGCAGGAGAGATTGAGGCAAGGGTTTTGAAAGGGGAAGGATTTGAGTTGAGTGATTTTAAGGTTAAGGCTTTGCCCGAGGTTTCTTCCAAAGGCAGCAGAAAGGGCATTGTTCTCAAGCCAAAAAAATTGAAGTTTTTGGGTGTTGGCGAGGATGAATTTAATCCTGGAAAGGGATTTGCAAAAATAAGTTTTGATTTGGAAAAGGGAGCATATGCCACGACAGTGCTGGGCGAGCTAATGAAAAAGGGGGATTTGTAATGCACACGCTCCTGCTTTTTGCCCTAATGTTTTTTGTGAGTGTTGGAAGCGTTTTTTTTGCTGCCAAAAAAATGCGGGGCAAAGGAATTGTTGGAAAGGACATTAACAAAAGAACAAAATTGTTTTTGCCGGAGGCAACGGGAATTGCACTGCTTGTTCCCTTGTGGATTGGAATGGCTTACATTGTTGCCTTTGAAAATTTTTCCCCTGTGTTCATGACTCTTGCGCTTGCTGTAACAGGATACGCAATAATTGGCTTTCTTGATGATTTAAAGAAAAAAATCAGGGGAAGCCTGAGCTGGAAAACGCGCGCTGTTCCTGTAATCGCATTTTCCCTTGTTTTTGCATATCTTTTCACGCCTAATTTGTGGTGGACTCCTTTGCTAGCGGTTTTTATTGGGGGCCTGGCTGCACTGGAAAACACTTTTGCGGGATTGAACGGCTGGGAAATAGGGAGCGGCTTTATTATTTCCTGTTTTGTTGCAGTGTTTCTTTTTAACACACAGTTTTTTCCTCTCGCAATAATAATCTCTGCAATGATTCTTGGGCTGTTGTTCTGGAATTTTTACCCTGCAAAGGTTTTTCCCGGAGACAGTGGAACTCTTTTGATTGGAAGCGCAATTGCCTGCCTTACTGTTTTGACTGAGAACATTTTTTTGATGGCAATGGTGTTTCTTTTCTTTCTCCCGCATTTAATTGATTTTTTTGCCCTCAAAATTCTTACAAACAGAAAAGACCTGAGCCAAAAAAAATTTTTTCCTTACAGGCTTTTGGATAATGGGAAACTTGGCTTGCCAAATTACTCGGATAAGGTTGAGAGGCTTGATTTTGCAAAAATGCTGGTAAAGCTTTTCGGCCCAATGAAGGAGTGGCAGGTTGTTGCATTGATCTGGGTTATTGTTTTTTTGAATTGCTGTTTTTGGTTTTTTGCCTTCAAGGCAGTCAATGCACTGGTTTTTTGATTTGGCGCGTTACACTGTAAACAATTAAACTCAAAATTGTTGGAACTGCAAGCCTTGCAATATCAAATAAGATTATTACTGCCGCTAGTTTTTCCGCTTCAATTTCCGGAGCGTTTACTGAGAGAAACAATAACCCCACTACTTCCACTAAGCCTATTCCGCGCGGCAAAAAAGGCGCTCTTTCAAGAACGCTTATTATTATGAATAGTGTTATTACAGATGCCATTGGAATTGTCACATATGCTGCTTGGAAGGAAAAGAATAGTGAAAAAAATTCCAGTAAAAGGGAAAATGCTACAATAGCAAGAATTATTGCAAGGCTTTTTTTGCTTGTTGCCTGAAAGTATGTGGAATAGTTTGCAAAATATTTTTCTGCAATTGAAAATTTGCTCCAAAAGCGCGAGAGCTTTTTGAATAAAAACGCGATTTTGAGGCCTATTTTTTTGTTCATTGGAAGCAGGAAAAGGAGTGCCGCTGCAACTATTACTATAAAGCCCGAGAGCAAAATAAGCTTGGATAACATATCTGCTTCTGAGAGGAAAAACAGCAAAACTATTAGGGATGCGATTATTGCTATTAACAGGAATTTCATGCCTTTTACAATCATTGATGCTGCAATTGAGTCTGTCAGCGGCGTGCCGTATAATTGCTTTAGGTTTAGTGCACGTAATGCCTCTGCACCCAACTGCAATGGCGTTAAACTCGCGTAAACAGCGGAAAAACCCGCTAAAACAATGTTTTTAACCCCCAAAGAGGGGTGCTTGTTTAACAGCAACCTAGCCCAAGAAAAAATCCACGTAACAATAGAAAACAAGAAAAAAAGGCAGGCGAGTATTAAAAAAAGTGGGTTTGAGCATATTATAGTATTAATAGAATCAGTTAATATTGCAAATATGGCGAGAATTGCAATTATAACCAATAGGAAGATAAGGGCTTTTGCCTGCCTTGAAGCCATTTGATTTTCACGCCCTGCAGGCAAAAGCCTGCAAAAAAAATTTTAGAGCACTCTTTGTATGAAAGAGTTTGATTTGTCTATTATTTCCTGTGCATTAGCATACATTATTCTTGCAACAATAAATGAGACATTGTCTAATTGCCCGTAGTTTTGGGTTTGGACAGTTATCCTGTTTTCCTCCAACATTGCAGTTGGCATTGAGAGAAACTCGTTTGGGAGCTCTATCAGGATTTTTACTGTGTCCTGTGATTCGAGCATTTCAGTGCAGGTTTCGTTTGAAATCTGTTCTGAAACCTGCACATTGCCATAGTTTGTTAAACAGTAAATCCTGTTGTTTGAGGAATCCAAAACCCGTATTAGGAGAGTAACGTTTTTGTCGTTGCCGTTCAACACTACTGAGAAGGTATTTGAGGCGTCGAAAACATGTGATTCGGCTGCTGGAACGCTTTCATGCATTTGCGGGGAAACAATAAAGTTTTCCTGATTGCCAAGCTCTGCAAAATAGGTTACTGGATCAGAATAGTTTGATTGGACAAGCAGCCCGTTTACATTGTATTCGTATTTGAATTGCCCCTGTGAAAACGCATATGCTGAACCCCAGGAAACTGCTGTCAGGGCAATTA
>JAFGEM010000067.1 GCA_016931555.1 Candidatus Iainarchaeum sp.
GATGTAATTTGGAGTTGCATTGGGCAACCGAGTGTTTGCAGTTGGATTCCGCCTATTGGAGTTCCGGATGTGCCTTTTGGAATTGAGGAAAGTGTTGAAAGTGTTTATGGGGATTCTTCTTTTTGTTCAGTAACTTACACTGCCAGTGAACTTCCAAATGGCAGGCTTCCAAATTTTGTTGATGTTGGAGACGGGAATGTGGTTTGTTTAGAGAGCGGGGTTTATACTATAGGATTTAGCTTTACTATTGATGCAAGCGGAACTCCTGAGGCCCCTGTGTTTTTCCGGGGCCTTGGCGGGGCTGTTATTGTTGGCTCGAATTCAGAGCTTCGGGTTAAGAATAGCCAATATCTTATTTTGGAGAATTTGGGGCTTGACAATATTCGGATTAAAATGCTTGAGGAGCAGGGAGGTGAAACTCATCACATAGCCATAAGGCATAATGAAGTGTCTGGATTGCCTGCCAGCAATGCTTCGACTATTGCTATTGCGCCTGCCAGTAATGTGGTAGTGTACAATAATCATGTTCACCATAATGGGGAGTCCGAGAGCACTTCTGAGAATGATGTGCACGGTGTCTTGTGTTCAAAAAACGGTTGCGAGTTTTTGTGGGTGGTTGATAACCACATTCATCATAGCGGCGGGGATAGTTTTCAAATTTATAACATGGGTTCAGAGAGCATTCCCCGCCACATTTATGTTGGCAGAAATCTAATGCATGATGACGGGGAAAATGCTCTTGATATTAAATGCGGTTTTGATGTTATTGCCTCGCAGAATAAAATGTATGGGTATGCGGATTCTCCAAAGTCTGAGATTTTTTGGGCGGTTACTGGGGGAAACTATGGCGATAAGAACAGAGTCTGGCTTTTATTTAACGAGATTTTCGAGTCCAATAAAGGCATTGTCATGGATGGTTCCAACTCTCTTTACATTATCGGAAACAAGATTTATGATATCCCACGCGACCCTAATGATACAAGAGAGCTTACAAACGAATGGGCCTCAGGAAGCGCCCTAGAAATCCGTAATCAGGACGACTTTTATTTTGTAGGGAATACAATTAACAACACTGCAGTTGGCATTAATTTACAGTATACGGAAACATCTACACACCCCATCATTTCATACATTGCAAACAATATTTTTGGAAGCCTTGATCCTGAAGTCTACCACCTAAATATTGCCTCACAACACAGAAACACGATTCATGCAAACAATAACCTATTCAAAAATCCTGCTCGTTTGAACGGGCTCACAATAGGTGAATCTGAGGGGCAATGCCAAGCTTGCCTTGAAACCAATCCTCTCTTGGATTCAGACCTTAGGCCATTGCAGGATTCTCCTGCAGTCAATAACGGAGCAGTTCCTGACGTGTATCAGATATTCTATGAGTTATACGGTCTGGATATTTCTGTTGATTTTGATGGTAACCCGCGCCCTGTGGGAGAATGGGATGTGGGTGCTTTTGAGTTTCAGGCTGAGCCTCCTCAGGAGTGTGTTTCAATGCCTGCATTAATGGGTTATGTTGCGCAGTGGAAAGCAGGCTCACTTGAAATGGTTGTACTAATGCAGAAGATCAACTCTTGGAAAACTCAGGAAGGATGCTGAGAAAGCAGGTTATTTTCTTTTCTCTTCAATTTCCCCATTTGGGCTTGTTTCAAAAAAAATTTGTGCCTGAAACTTGTAAATTTTTGTGTCTGCTTGTTTCCACGCGATTTCAGGGAGTAACGCTTTTATGCAAACCTCGTTCAGAAATGTTTTTGAATCCCATTTTTGTTCTAAGGCAACTTGGGGCAAAAGCAAACCGCTTCTCGCTCCCTTTTGTGCTATCAAGCCATCCGTGCCAATAGTAACTTGTGATGGGAGCACTGCTTTCTCGCATCTAATCTCTTTAGGCTCTGTTAATACAGAAACCTCTAAAACAATGTTTTCAAGCTCTCCTGTTTTTAACGGTCCAAAACGTGTATCGTTGAAAGCAGCCTGTATTGCGGCATCTGCCACAGCATTCCACAAAGGCTTTGAGGCATAAGGATATCCAATGCAGCCCCGTAATTCTTTGCTTGGAAACTTTTCAAGTGTAACAAAAACACCGCGTTCCTGCGCGAATTTCTTGTTGCTTGTGCTTTCTTTTGGGAGTGTTCCACTCACACTATAGTATTCAATGCTTTTCCGCGCAAGCTTTACAAGCTCTTTTCCCTCATCTAAAGTTAGAAGCATAAAAACATTGTAATCCGATAACCTTTTTTTTGTGTGTTTTTTTACCCCAAACTTTATATTCTAATTTGCTCTACTTTTCACAATGGCTTGCGCAATTAGGCTTGAGAAGATTGCAAAGAATTTCGGAAAGTCCCCGATTTTGGATAATGTTTCTTTTGAGGTTGCAGAGGGCGAACTTTTTGGCTTGCTTGGCCCAAATGGGGCAGCTGAATTTTGGCCTCTCTCTTCTTTGGAAACCAAAATCTATTTTGTTTGAAACTCTATTTAAAATAGCCCGCTTGTCGTTCTTTGTCGAATTTTTAGGGGAGTTTTTAAATTTTTCCAGAACGCGTTTTTCTTATGAGAGTTGGTTTTGCATTATTGCTTTTGGCACTGCTATTGTGTTCGGGCTGCCTTTCACAGGAGCTTTCAGAGGACGCGAGATTTGCGTGCATTGACTTGAGCAGCCAGGCCTATGCTTTTGTGCCTGAGTGTGAAACACAGGAAAAGTGCTTTGAAAAAGCCAATGCAGAATTGTTTGATTTTGATTCAGCAGTATTCTCATCCCAAGTGCGGGAAAAAATTTTTTATTATAAAAACAATCTTGCGTTAAGCTGGCTTTATTTCAACAAAGTGCGCGAGAACCTTAAGGAGATAAACAGGGTTTGCTCTTCGCGCTCTGATACGGCTGTTTTGGCGCGTGCTGTTAACGAGCTCAACCACAATCTAATATCTGCGTTCATTTATTCGGATAATGCAAGCAAAATTTCATTTGAAATTTTGATTTTGGAGCAGGCTGATTTGGAGCACGAAAAAATAGAATTGATTAAGGAAGAACAATTGTTCAACGACTATGTTTTGCTTAAACAGAATGTGAATGACCTGCAGTCAGGCAACAATTCATCGAACACTTTTGCTTCTTACTATCTTAGGCAGATGAATGATTTGGAAAGCTTGATGCAGCAAACAGGCTTTTCCAAAACGTTTATTGATGAAATTACCCCTCTCGATTTTTTGGAGAAGTATGATTCGGAAATATTGAAAGAGGCTGATTTGGAGCAGTCCCTTGAAATCCCTTTTTTGACCCCGATTTTGGATTCTTTTGTTTCTTTTTTAAACACCTTTTTTAGGATGAGCAGTGCATCCCATGCTTTGGAGCGCATGCCTGCTTTCGGCTTTCTTCAGGCATATAACAACCTCGCGGGATTTGAAAACTCTGCTGCAAAACGCTTTGCAGCACTGCTGCAAAGCAATGCACTTCACAGGAAACAGCTTGTTGAAAGCAATTTTTCTATTGAAACTTCTGTCTCCCAAAAAATTCAGATTGCAGAATCCAAAATAAGTGAAATTTCTGAAAAAGACTTTGCTGGGTTTGATTCAAATTTTTTTTCCTCGCTTCATTTTTTGCTGGGGCAGGATTCAAGCATTGCAACACAAAAGTTTTCCATCCAGGATTTTTCAAATTTTAGGGAAAATGCTTTGCAGGAATTATTGCCTTTGAAAACGGAATTTTATGCTTTGCAGCAGTCCTCTTTCACTAACTCTGTTTCTCTTGGAGAGAGAACCCTCAAATTGAAAGAATTAGAGTCAGGGGCAGAAACGCTTCTCGCAAATCTTGGTTATCTTGATTATGAGACAATTCAGGGGCTTGATTTGCTTTGCCGGGAGCGCCTGAACAGGATATCTGATTTTCTTTTGGAACAGGAGTTTCCAGACAATGTTCTGCTCAGGATTGCGGATTTAAAGGCAAGGATTTTGTTTAAGGCAAATTCTTTCGACAATTCAGATTCTTTCGGAGAGCGGCTTTTGCTTTGCCGCAGGGCTTTGGAGGAATTCAATGATTTCAAGCTTGCGTTTAACGACTATGAGGAGTATGGAATTCAGAACGAGATTTTTGTTTCAGACTGCTTTGATTTTATGGAAAGACTCTTTTCCGTAAACTCTGAAATTGGCCTCAGTGATTTTAGGCTGCGTTTTGAAAAAATAAGGGCGCTTGCAGAATCAAGGCCAGACATTCAAACCCTGTATTCTTCCTGTTCTGCTCTAAAAGAGGACACGCTTTCGTTTCTCAACAACAATTACAGGGTTTTAAAATTAAAGGAAAGTTTTTCAAACACACGCGAACTTTTGGGCAATCTTGAATTAATTGATTTGTACAGCGAGGCAATTGTTTCTGATTCTGCGCTCGATAGTTTTAGCTCGCGCCTTGGAAAGCTCGCCAAATATTTTGTGTCGGGCGAACTTGATTTTGTGAAATTGCTTCCCCTGCTAAGCGAGCTTGAAGATACTTTGTTTTCTCTCGAAGCTGAGCTTTCGGAAAATTTTGGCAGGGCAGTTGCAGAATTTGTTTCGCAAAACCATGTTTTTGATGGAGACTCTAATTCTATGAAATTGATTTTAAGCAATCCTTTCGGAGAAACAGAAAGAGTTGTTCTCAAAATTCCTGTTCCTGAGAATCTTTCTGAATTTCAGTTGCCCGAAGATTTTTTTGTTTCAAATGAAAATTTGGTGATTGACTTGAATTCTCTTCCTTTGGGGGGATTTGCCTTTGAATTTCCCTCAAAAAAACAGGGTTTGCCTGCACAGGATTTGAATTATTCCCTGCAGGAGGAAATTGTTTCTGACTCGGCCCTGAAATCCACAGCGGAAAATGCTCTTGATAGGATAAGCACTTTTTCGAATCTGCTTGCGGATGGCTTGCCAAAAAAATTTTCCAAGTTGTTTGCGTTGCTCGAATCAGTTCCCGAGGACACGCTTTTTGGGCTAAACTATGTTCTGCCTCTGTCTCTTGAGCGGCTAAGCAAGCTTGAATTGCAGTCGGATTCCCTTGAGTCGGAGAGTTTAAGGGAAAAATTCAAAATTTTTGGGAATTTTTTTAATGAATCGAATTTTGAAGCAGCGTTAGGCGAGTTTGGGGCGTTTGAAAAGGAATTAGAAAAAAAGGAAATCGAAGCCAAATCAATTGGAGCAGAGCTTGATTCTGCCTTGAGTTCAATGCAGGAGGATGCTGTTGCTGCCCTTGCTTCTGCAGAGGCTTTTTTGGATTCAAAGCCGTTTTCTGAAGAATCCGCAGACTTGCTTGCCAAGGCAAAGTCAGAGTATCGCAAAGAGAACTTTTTGAAAGCAATTGCGTTTGCCAATGCAGCCTCTGAAATCTTGAATCAAGCCAATTCTAATCCTGATGCTCTGATTTATTTTTATCCAATTATTATTGGAATTGCCCTTGTTTTTTTAGTGCGCTATAAAAAAAAGCAGCTGAGTGAAAAGAAAGAGCAATTGCGCAGAATAGTGCGTAAAGCGCGCGGAGCCTAGCTTTTCATTATGTAAATGTATAATGCTGCCCCGAGCACTGCTATTATGAGGCCTGCGATTATTTCGGGGGGTATTTGGGGTTGTGCAAAAACAAGCTTTGTTGCGCAGGGCGATTCTGTCTGCCCCAAGTCCTTGAAAAGTATGTCACACCCAACTTCGAATTCCCCCGGGGAATTTGCTGAAACCTGAAAGTCAACGCTTTTTGTTTCTCCGGGGAGAATTGATTCAATGCCCTGCTGGCTTGCCCCAATAGCATGCATGCCTGCAAGCATTGTTGGCGCTACCTGTAAATTGTATAGGGGGTCGCGGCCCTTGTTTTTTATGCTGATAGTAATGTTTGCTGTTTCATTTGTCATTAATTTTTCTTTGCTTTTTCCAATAAACGCTTCAATGTTTTTATCTGGCTCGCGCACGTGAATTGTAACAAGCTCTGAGAATCTCATTTCCTCTTCTCCGAAAACATTGTTGTAGTAAACTGCTGCGGGCGGAATTGTAATGTTTTCAAGGACTCTGGGCTTTATCTCGTATTCGATTTCAATTTTTTCTCCTGCGCCAATTTCCTGCTTTGCAAATGCCCTGCCGCCTACAAATGCAAATGCTGCTTGGTTTTCTGCAATTGGGCGCGCGTACTTTATTTCTACTTGTGCGGAATCAGACCCCTTGTTATGTAGAATTACTGTTATTTTTGTTGTTTCTCCTATCACAATCTCTTTTGGCTCTGCAGTTGTTATGAAAGAATCTTTTTCAGAAAAGTCTGCTATTTTGTATAACCCTATTTTTGAATTATTGTCAAGCACTATTTTTGTAGTTGTGTTTGAGGTATTCAGGCATATGTCTATCCTGTTTGTGTTTTCTTTTGCTGCGTTTCTCGGCATTTTTGCCCTTGCCCAGCAGTTTGTTTCATTGCATTTGAATTCACTGCCATTTATTTTAGCTATGCCGAGGCCGTTAAAATTAACGTCAATAGTTGCTGCCGGAGAAATAGCAGGCACGAAAACCGCGTTTATTGAAAGTATTGTGTAGTTTTCCTCTGAAAAGGCATCTGCGTTGCTTGGGTATATGAACTCTATTTTTCCGCATGCCTGCTGCAAAGCGCCTTCTGCTGAAAAGTCCTCATAACCCATTTCCTGAAAGCTTCTTTCAAAAACAGTTTCTGCTCCTGCAACAGAGCAAAGCACAACCACGCATATTAAAACCAATAATTGCCTGAGCAAATAAACCCCTATACTATTACTTGCCTCCAATTATTTTAATAATCTTGTTTACTGTTTTTGCAGGGCTTTTTTCTCCCTTAACAATGACTAACTTTTTTTTTCCATAATTTTTCAGTGCTTTTTTCTTGCAATACTGTGTTTCCTCGCACCAAATATTTTCCTGTATTTTGACTTCTGAATAATTCCTTTTTCTCAAACGCTTTTCCAGTTCCTTTGGCGGCAAAGTAAGCACTATTGCAGTGTCTGCTTTTAATTTTGCCTCGCACAATAAATGCCCTTCCAAAATAGTTTTTTCGTGGCCTGCCAAGAATTTATTTAATTCCCTTGCGAGTTTTGTTATTGGAATAATCCTTTCCCCTAATTTTCTGTCGTATTTTCCAATTCCCCTTCGCGTGCAGAATTCCTTTTCATTCACAACTTTGTGCCTAATCTTTTTTCCCAGTGCTTTTGCAATCGCTGTTTTTCCTGTTCCCGGGGTTCCTGTAATTATGATGCGCATTCTGCTCACCTTCTTCTCCTTTGGTTTTTTCTCATTTGCCTCAAAGTGCCTCTTATTCCCGTTGATTTTGGTTCTGACACTCTTGCCAGTGAAGCGCCTTTTACTTTTTCAAAAAGCGAAGGATTTCTTGTCCCGCCCTCTCCCAAGTCATTCACTATTGCAAAGCCGTTTGTTTTGAGTATTCTTGCAACATCTCGCGGTCTGCCTTCTGCTTGCGGCTCCAAACCCCATGCAGGTACTACCAGCACATTTGGCTTTTGCCTGCTCTTCAAAATAATGTCTGCACAGACCCGCAGTTCAACACGCTTTCCATTTATTGTAACGCTTGGGAAATTGTATTCTGCAGCACTATTTTTCATTTTCTCTGCCCTTTGATTCCAGCGTTCTATCCCCTGCTTTGCATTGCGCGTGGCTTTTATCCTGCGTGAATCGCCACGGGGCATTTCTATTTTTGCATATGCCTGCCAGTGCATTGGTTTTGCTGATTTCGGATTCTTTGCGCTGGGCCCAACAAGATATCCTGTATTTGTAATTGTGCTGCGCAAGGGTGCTTTTTCATAAACAGAGAAAAAAACATGCGCCTGCCCGTGTTCCCTGAGCGCGGGCTGTATTTGCCTTATCCAATCCTTTGTCTGTGGCCTTAAAACTGTTCTCCCTACAGTGTCTTCTGGAAACACTATTACTACGGGCGCACCCTTTGTAATTCTTGTTAATTGCTGAACTTTGCGTGCCATTCCTGCAAAATTCTCAAATCGCTTCTGAATTAGGGCAAATAGTATTCCTTGTTTTTCCAAAATCAGCATACTTTATTCTAGGGTCGAGGGAGTTAATAATTATTGCAGTGGCTGTTTGAAAGGGGTGAAGGGGCATCACTTTCCAAACTTCTTGCGAAAAGCAGGTGCGTTGTCGGAAAGCGAAGTGCCCCCTTTGCTCAAAGTCTTGCCTAGCTCAGACGCCTTCTCCAAATCGAATTTGGAGTGGTTATAATAAACCGTCGGCATAAGTCATCGCTGTCAATAGTATATCCTAACTCCTTTATATACTTTTCGGTAAAAAAAGCCTAAATTTAACTCTATTTCGTGATAAAAGGATATTTCTATCTTTTGGGGCTAAAAAAAGCCCAAATTACGCTTATTTTTTATGTAGATTTGCGTTTTTTCGAGAAAAATTTTTGTGTTAGAATTTTAACAAAAATCCGCTTATGTATACTTGTGTTTTTGGAAATAATTTGTTAGAAAAAGAAAAAGAGTATTTCTTATTTTAATCTTACTGCGTCAAGGTTTCTCAGTGCAGTTGCATTAATTCTGAATTTATTTGAAACATATTTGGAGAATTCAATTGCAGTGTTCTTTTCTCCGTGGTTAACAAGAATCCTTTTTGGCTTTGGCTTTAATGCGCGTATGTAATTTGCGAGCTGGTTTCTGTCACTGTGCCCTGAAAACCCCTCTATTGTTTCTATTCGCATATTAATGTTCAGTGCCTTTGTTTTGCCCTTTTTGTCCGAGATTGGCATTGTTTTAATGCCGCTCTGCACTTTTCTTCCAAGGCTGCCTTCTCCCTGGTATCCGATAAATATCATGCTGTTATTTTGGTCTTCAGCCATGTTGTAAAAATATTCCAGGCTTGGGCCTCCAGTCAGCATTCCGCTTGATGCAATTATTATTATTCCTTTTTCCTGCAATACCTCTGTCCTGTTTTTGCCGTTTGCTGTTGCAAAAATTTCCGCTGTAAACGGGCTGTCATTTTGGAGAATTCTTCTCTGCACTCCCTCTCTCAGATATTCGGGATACGCAGTGTGTATTGCGCTTGCCTCTCTTGTCATTCCATCAACATAGCATTTTGCGTCGAGCAATCCTTTTCTGTAAAAGTTCTCCATTACAAGCATTAGCTCTTGTGCCCTTCCAACTGCAAAAACAGGAATCAGTACATTGCCGTCGTTTTGGATTGTTTCTTTTACGACTCTAAGCATTCTTTCCTCTGCATCCTGCCTGTTTGGCTGGATATCATCTCTTCCGCCGTAAGTGCTTTCAATTATTAGTGTCTCTAACCTTGGGTATCTTATGTCTACATTGTTGAATAATCTTGTAAACCCGTTTTTAATGTCGCCAGTGTAAACAAGGTTGTGGGAGCCGTTGCCAATGTTTATGTGTACTGAGGCGCTTCCAAGAATATGCGCTGCGTTATGTAGAGTTAGTCTCATGTCTGGCGCAATGTCTGTCACGTCCCTGAAATCTCGCGGTATGCAGTGCTTTACCATTTCTTTGACATCGCGTTCTGAATAGGGTGATTTTTTGCCTTCTTTGGCCATTATGTCGACGTAGTCAAATTGCAGTAGTGTCATTAGGTCTCTTGTTGCTGGAGTGCAGTAGACTGGCCCGCGATAACCTGATTTGAACAAATAAGGTATGAAACCAGAGTGGTCCATATGGGCGTGCCCTACAACAATTGCATCCAACCTGTCAAGCGAAAAGTGAAGGCTCTCAAGATATGGAAATGCCTCTCCCGGAGAATCATTTGCAACATTTATTCCGCAGTCAAGCATTACTTTTGTGTGCGGTGTTTCAACAAGCATACAGCTTCTGCCCACCTGGCGAAATCCGCCTAAAGCAATGAGCCGTGCCCAGTCATTCGGCTGTTGGTCTATTTCACTGTAAATGCGCTTTGCTGTTTCCTTTAGAATCTTTTTTCTCTCATCGCTGTACTTGTGCAGGTGGTGCCTTATCCCGCGCAGTATTTCAGAATCCTGTGTAGGCGCGCGTATAATGTCCGGAGTCCAGCCTGTTTCGAGTATAATGCGCTTGCTTGTTTCCCCGCCTTTTCCAATAACAAGCCCCGGCTTTATTGCCTCTATTACTACCTCTGAAAAAGCAGGGTTAAATGAAACATCCTTTATCTGTGCGTCCTCAGGAACAATTTTCATTATTTTTTCCTTGGCTTGCGTTTCATCAAGCAGAAGGCTTTTATCTGTTCTTATCTTAAGCCTTTTTTTGAGCTCTGCAGCCATTTTTGCAACGTAATTCTCGTTTTCAAAAAACGCAGCATGGTTTTTTGTGTAAATTGCTATTTCCGGGCCTTCTATTTCTATTTTTGTGACTTTGCATTTTTCCGGAAGAATTTCTGCAACAGTCGCTTTCGCTTGTTCTAAAACTCCCATGTGAAACTCGTTTCCTTCTAATTTATCCCTAAAAAATTGTTGCCTCAAAACCCTCTTGCAAAATAGGGTTATGGAAAAATTTATTTTTTTAAGCAGACTCGTTTTTCTCAATTATTGAGTCAATTTCACTTTGCTTCAACTCTCTTACGCCTTTCCTGTCCACTACCATTACTGAAACGCTTTTTCCGCCGCTGAATAAGTCCCTTTTTTTTGCCGCTGAAACTGCTCTTACTGCCAACTCTATTGCTTCGCTTTCGCTCATTTTTTCTTTATAGTGCTGGTCTAAAACAGACATTACTAATTCTGTTCCTGAACCGCTGATTGCAAATTTATCCCTTTTGAGAACACCGCCGTCAGGAGTAAGTTCAAACAATTCAGTTTCCTTGTTTACTCCTCCAATAATAAATTGGATTCCAAAGGGATAATAGCGATTTGCATTAAGGACATTTGAAAGCAGGTTAACCAAGGCATGGGGAGTCATTTTTGTTTCCCTTTCAATTTCAAATAATTTTGCCTGGCTTTTTGCAAACCTTAGTATAGTTAAAATATCTCCCACGCTTCCCGCAGTTGTCAATGCAATGTGATCTGTTATCTTGTATATTTTTTTGCTCTCTTCATCATATGCAAGGTGCCCAAAGCTAGCGCGCTTGTCTGCGGCAAATACAATCGCATCCTGTGCAACTAATCCTACAGTTGTTGTGCCTGTCTTAAGAGTATTTTCCATTAGTAACACCGTTTTAAAACAAAAAGACGATAAGCTTTTCGAGCCTTCCTAAATCATATTTCCCCGTGAAAACATTTAAAAAGCTATTTTCCTCTCCCTTGAAAGCTGCTTTTTCTTGGAACTCTTCCAATTTTTTTCCCACGCCGTTATTTTTTCTTGGTTTTTTTTGGCTCTTCTTTTGCAAATTCTTCCACGAATTTGACGCTTGAAATGCCCTTTGCATTTTTTGTTATCAGCTCTGAAAATGCTTTTTTTAGGGGTGCAATGTTCTGCGAATATTTTGGATCCAAAGCAACTTCAACCTTGCTTTCTTTGATAACAAGCTTTTTTTCTTTCTCGGGAATTGCCCCAAAAAACTTGTCAAAGAACGCCTCAATTTTTTCCTTGTTATTGCGCAGTTCCTTTTCAATTTTTATGTCATATTCCAGTTCTTTTCCCGCAAGGGGGTGGTTAAAATCAACTCTTACCCTGCCTCCGGAAACAGATTGAACTCTGCCCTGCATGTCATTCAGGCTTATTATCATTCCGGGAACAGGATTAATATTTTTCTTTTTGAATTCCGCTAGCGGAACTACTCTTATGAATTCGGGTTTTCTCTCCCCAAAAGCCTGTGCAGCTGCAATCTTAATTTTTTTTTCTTCCCCTGATTTCATTTTTTCAAGTGCCTCTTCAATAGGCTTTAGCATTTCCCCGGAGCCCACTACAACAGGCATTGGCTTGTACTGCCTTCTCTCGTCAAAAATGCCTGCGTCAACAGCAGTTTTTTCCACTGTTGTTTCAAAAGCCTCGTTGTTTGCAGTTATTCTCCCTGTATAATTCACTAGCACAATTTTGCCTGAATCCATAAAATCACGCACCCCATTGTTTTTTTCTCTTGTATAAATAGTTTTTAACCTTTCCTTTTCTAAATACTTAAAATGCCTAACTTTTAAAAGTGTATTCTATGAACAGAAACCAGTTTTTTTCGATTTTCATTGCAGTAATAATGCTTGGCTCTACAATAGGCTTTGCACTGGTCAGCATGCAGAACAATCCAGACACTCCCAATAACAATGGTGATGAGCCTCCTGTTCAGCCTCCCACTGAAATCCGCTTTGTTGCCCCTGGCGTTGAATCAGAGATAGTTGAATTGCTGCCTTCTATACGCATACTCGGCACAACAGAGAACCTTAACATTAATGATTTGGACTCCCAAATCTACAATATTTCCGGAGTTCGGAATGTTGCATCCAAATTTTCCAATGAAACAGGGCAGATAACCTATGTTGCAACTGTTTCCTTCGA
>JAFGEM010000068.1 GCA_016931555.1 Candidatus Iainarchaeum sp.
AAAATGTGCAGGCTCTGCGGCATCCGGAGAATAGTTGCAGCCAGAACAAGAAAAGGAGACAGGTAAAATGAAAACATTGAACATAGGAAACAGGGGAATAGGCACAGGCAAACCAGTCTTTGTCATAGCAGAAATAGGCATAAACCACAACGGAGACATTGAACTGGCAAAAAAAATGATTGACGCAGCACAAAAAGCAGGGGCAAGTGCAGTGAAATTCCAGACGCACATTCCCGAAAAAGAAATGCTCAAAAACGGATTCTCGGCGGGATATGTTGGAGAATCATTGTTTGACCTCCTGAAAAGAGTTGAACTCTCAAAAAACGACCATTTGATTTTAAAGGAACACGCAGAAAAAAACTGCATTATTTTTCTTTCAACGCCGTTCAGCAGAGAAGCGGCTGACATGCTGGGCGAGATTGGGGTTCACGCATTTAAAGTTGGTTCAGGGGAACTCACAAACATTCCATTGCTGAAGCACATTGCATCAAAAGGAAAGCCAATGATTATTTCAACAGGAATGAGCAATCTGGAGGAAATCAGAGAAACCATAGAAGAACTCAAAAAAATTAATCCCAAAATTGTAATACTGCACTGCACTTCAGACTACCCTACAAAATACGAAAACGTTAATTTGAAGGTAATAGAAACACTGCAAAGAGAATTTGAGTTGCCTGTGGGGCTCTCAGACCATTCTGCCGGGATATACACTGCACTCGCAGCAGTTGCACTCGGAGCATGTGTAATAGAAAAACATTTTACTCTGGACAGAAGCTTGCCCGGGCCAGACCAGTCTGCGTCAATAAATCCAACAGAATTGGAAGAGCTTGTAAAAGGGGTAAAAGCCGTGGAAAAGGCTTTAGGCGAAGAAAAAAAAGTCACAGAAACAGAAAAGGAAGTCCAAAAAATGGCGCGTGAAAGCGTGGTAGCAGTAAAGGAAATCAGGAAAGGGGAAAAGATTGATGAAGATAGTGTCTGGGTAAAAAGGCCGGGAATAGGAATTCCTGCAAAAGAACTGGAAAAAGTGATAGGAAAAATCGCTGTTAGGGACATCAAAAAAGACAGCCTGATAAAATGGGATGATTTGGAATGAGAAAAATCTGCATTGTAACGGGAAACAGGTCAGAGTACAGCAGGCTCAAGTCAGTAATGCAGGAGATAAAAAACAGGCCAGATCTTGAGCTGTTTCTGATAGTGACGGCTTCGCACATGCTCGATGATTTTGGAAAAACAATTAACACAATTAAGGAGAACGGTTTTAATGTTGACTGCGTAGCAAGAACAATTGCAGCAGGCGAAGACCCGGCCTCAATGGCAAAGTCGCTTGGCTTGTGCGCATTGGAGCTCCCGACTTTGTTCGAAATAAACAAGCCAGACGTGCTTCTGATAGTAGGCGACAGGTTTGATGTGCTGGGAGCAGTCACGTCTGCAGCACTAATGAACATACCAATAGCACACATACAGGGCGGAGAGGTTACAGGCACAATAGATGAAAGCATAAGGCACGCAATAACAAAATTATCGCACATACACTTTGCCGCTACAGAAAAAAGCGCGGAAAGAGTAAGAAAAATGGGGGAAAAAAAAGAACACGTTTTCAATGTAGGATGCCCTTCGGCAGACATCATAAAAAACATTGAATTGGGAACAAGGGAAGAAATATGCGAAAAATACAGGATGAACCCAAAAAAACCCTTTTTGATTCTTGCACAGCATCCTGTTACCACAGAATACAATGAGGTAAAGCACCAGATTAGGGAAACGCTTTCTGCTATACACGAGCTTGGAATCCAGACCATAATGCTTTATCCCAACGTTGATGCCGGCTCAAAAGACAGCGTTGCGGAGATAAGAAAATTTGACATGGCAAAAAAACTCGAGCACACCAACAAATTCAAACACATTTTCTTTGAAGACTTTATAAAGCTGCTGGCCAACGCAGCATGCATTGTCGGAAACTCAAGCTCAGGAATAAGAGAAAGCTGCTACTTTGGAACTCCCGCAGTCAATATTGGGACACGGCAAAACAGCAGGGAGCGCGGAAAAAATGTAACCGATGTAGGCTATGACAAAGAAGAAATCAAAAAAGCAATCCTTTCTTCCATAGAACACGGAAAATACAAGCCGGAATATGTTTACGGGGACGGCGGCAGCGGCAAAAAAATAGCCGAGATTCTGGCAGAAATCGACCTCAAAGGGATAACCCAAAAAAAGATAATGCTCTGAGTTGAAAAAATGAGAGATTTGATTGTTGCATGCGGAGACAAGCCAAGGCACATGTATTTTGCAGCAAGGCTGGCAGAGGCATTTCCAGACTGCGGGATAATTACAGAATCTTTTGGAACTGAAATGGAAAAAAACAGGATTAAAGAGCCGTCAAAGAAGATAAGGGAACATTTTGCAGAATTCTCAAGAACGGAAAAAAAATTTTTTGCCGGGTATTTAGATGAAAAAAAAGATCTGATTGAAAAACATATTTTGGCAAAAATAAAAGGCGGGGAAATCAACTCAAGTGAGACGCTGGAATTGCTGAAAAAAGAAAACCCCAAATTTATTACAACCTATTCCACTGCAATCATAAAACCCCGCATGATTTCTGCTTTCCCCAAAAGATGGATAAACCTGCATGCAGGGCTCTCGCCTTATTACCGTGGCAGCGGAACAAACCTCTATCCCATTCTCAACAAAGAGCCGGAATACATTGGAATGACTGTCCACTACCTGGATGCAGGCATAGACACAGGAGAAATAATATTGCAGGGCAGGCCAGAGTTCAGTGAAAAAGACAACAGCCATACAATTGGCTGCAAAACAACTGTTGTGGGAGCAGACCTAATGATCAGAGTAATAAAAAGAATGCTGGCAGAAGGCACCTGCCCCTCTGTAAAGCAGGATAAAAGCAGGGGCAAACTTTACCTGAAAAAAGATTTTTCAGAAGAGGCAGTAGACAACATCAGAAAATTAATTTCACAGGGTTTGATTGCAGGTTATGCAAAAAATCCGAAAAACATTGGGATTGTAGAGTGGTAGAATTGGAAAACATTATAATAGTCTATCACTATGTGAGAGACAAAACAAACTTCAAAGCTTTCACTACTTCCCAGTTCAGGGAACAAGTTTCTTATCTCAGCAAAAATTATAGGATAATAGGGTTAAGCGAATTAATTGAACAGAAACCCAGAGACAAAACATGCGTAATAACTTTTGATGACGGAATTAAAGACGGTTTTACCAATGCCCTGCCAATTTTAGAGGAGCATAATGCTAAAGCAACTTTTTTCATACCGGGAGGAATTTTAACGGAAAAAAAGGTGCTAAACGCACAGAAAAGGCACCTCTTGCTTGCAAAACTCGGAACAGAAAAATTTGTGGAAGAATTCAACAGCAGTGCTGAAAGCATTTTCAGGGTAAGAGAGGAAAGCAAAAAGCAGGGCTATCAGTTTGATGATGCCCTCACATCAAATTTAAAGTACATGCTTGATAACATGGACAATCCTGAAACAGTCCTCACAAAAATTTTTGGCAAGTATTTTAATGAAGAGGAAGAATTCGAAAAAATTTATCTGAATAAGCAGGAAATGAAAAAAATGCAGGGCAGGAACATGGAATTTGGCTGCCATGGCTACAATCACATTTGGCTGGGCAAACTCTATTTTAAAGACATGAAGAGCGACATTGAAAAAGGCCTTGCCGTATTCCAAGAAAACTTTCCAGACCAAATAAAAACAATTTCATATCCGTTCGGAAGCTATTCCCCGCTCACAGTAAGACTGGCAAAAGAACTCGGTTTCAAAGCAGGGCTAACAATAGAGAAAAGAATCAACGAAAACACAGAAAACATGCTTGAACTCGGACGCTTTGACTGCGTAGACATACTAAAAAAATACAGCAATTAAACTTCAAATAATTCTGTGGACTTTCGAGCATTCTGATTCAAAAACAAGCTCTACTTTCCCCTCTGCTTCAAGCTCCTGCAGCAAATCCCATCTCCAAGGACTTTTGCTGCAGGTAGAAAGCACGTAATCTGTTTTTGAATCCTGTTTTAGGCCAGACAAAATTGATTCCAACTGCTCTTTTGTCATTTCCCAGGAATAACCCCAGTTTAAGGGGGTAACCTCAGGATCTTGATAGTCAGAAAACCATTCCCGCTCAGCATCATGACCTGTAAAGAAAATAATGTGCCGCACAACATGCCTTTGCGCAGCAATCTTTGCATCAGGCGGCAGGCCTTTTATAAACTCTAACGCGGGCTTTTCCTCGTTAAAATTGCTGCTGTAATGCACTGCAGTCAAAGCAAGGAAAACAAGGGAATATGCAACAACTAAAAAAAACAATGCATAGAATATCCTGCGCAGCAGCCTTTTTTTTAAGTTGGCAAAGCCAACTGCAAAAAGAATTCCAAAAAACGGCAGAACAACAAGCAAAAGCCTAAGGTAAATGCGCTTTTGCAATCTCGCAAAAAAAGGGATTGAACCAAAAATCAGGATTAGCAAAATCAAAAAAGCAATGCTCTTTCTTTTTCTGAGAGAAGAAAAAAGTCCGTAAAGACAGAGGCAGATTAGCGGGAATGTAAGGGCAAAGAATGCAAAGCGAATGGTTTCCAATGGAAGTGCCTGAGTGAAAGGCAGAATTTCCTGGAGTGTAAAGGGCAAAAAAAACCAGAATGATTCATTAAAATCATGAAAAAACATTACCGGGTTTGCCCATGAAGGAGCGGAAAAATCATCATCAGAAAAATCCAGAAGCTTTTCCACATCCTGTGCGTTTGAGGGAAAAAATTTTTCCCAAAACCCGAGCTCAGGATGCTCAATTGTACTGCGCTGAAATTCAGAAACAAACCATGCCCCTGAAAAGAGAAGCGTGAAAATTATTGCAACGGCAGCTATTCTTTTTGAATGGTTTATGCGTGACCTGAGAACAAAAAAGGCAATTGCAATAACAAAAACAGGGAGCAAAACAAGCGCAGTCAGCTTTGAAAGAGAAAAACCGGCGATTACAAAGGGCAGAATAAAAATGAAACCCGGGTCTTTTGTTTTCTCGAATTTTATGAGGAGATAGAATGCAAACAAAACCAGCAGAGTTGCAAGGGCTTCAGGGTAATTCACTGACGTGTAGACTGTGAGCATTGGCAGGGCAGAGGCAAAGGCGAATGAAAGCAAAACACTTTTTTTGTCCGTAAAAATCTCACGCGAAATAAGGCAAATAAACGCGAGGCTCAGGAGAGTGATCAAAACAGGGAAAAAGGACGCTAAGGCAAAATCAAGGGGGTTGTTTGACAAAACAAAAAAATTGGCAAGCACGACGTGAAAAAACGGAGGCGGCAAATCCCCGTCAATATGCATTAATTTAAGCTCTGCGGCATTTGAATTGAAGGGCAAAACTCCCGTAGAAGTGATTTCTTTTGAGATAGTGAGATGGTACAAAGAATCAGTGTATGCTGCATCAGGCAGCATGGCCGCAGTAAAGATTCTTACGAGTATTATTGCAAGCACAAGCAACAGCAATATTTTATTGATTCGCAGAAAAAACACCCTCACTTAAAAAAAATATTTTTCAAATACTTAATTCCCGCGAGCAAGAGTTTTGGATTTTTTATAATTCGCTTTATTGCAAAAACAGGGCGAAAATAAACTTCCTTGTATGCCTTTTTGTACATTCGCTCAACAAGCTCTTTGTTTAGTTCTCCCAACTCGTAATAGGATCTTCCGGAGTAGGAACCAAACTTTTCAAAATCGGTTTCCAAAAACTTTCCATGCTCTGCCACAATATTGTACAATTCTGTACCGGGATAGGGCGTTGTAATAGTAAATTGAACCAAATCCATATTCAGTTTTTTTGCAAAGTCTATTGTCTCCTGCATTGTTTTCTCCGTGTCATAGGGCAGGGCAATCATAAAAAATCCTATTGTTTCAATCCCTGCCTGCTTTGCCCACTTCACTGCGTTCTCAACCTGCTCCAATTTTATCTGCTTTCCAATTTTATCCAGCACCTCTTGGTTTCCGGATTCAACTC
>JAFGEM010000069.1 GCA_016931555.1 Candidatus Iainarchaeum sp.
AAGGCAGAAGAGGCAATAGTAAACGAGATTTATGGCGCGCGCATATTCTCACCCGGAGGAATAGAACTCTCAGTCAAGAAAAACAAGCCAGTAGCTTTAGTAGTTGACAGATTTAAGTTTGACAGGTATCTCTACAAAAAAGCAATACAGCAGGGCATAGAAATAAGCTTGGACACGAAACTAATTGACATTAGAAAATCCTCTCTCTTTCTCGAAAAGAAAGGCCATGGAGAACTCTGCAAATCACAAGTAATTGTCGGGGCAGACGGAGCAGGCTCCCTCGTAAGACATGTCATTGCACCGGAAATATCACGGGAAAACTTTCTCCATGCATTCCAAATCCGCGCACAGGGAGTATTCAATCCCAAAATAGTTGAACTCCACTTCTGTGAGTTTGCAAAAGGATTCTTTGCATGGATAATACCCGAAAACAACAGAATCGCAAGAATTGGGTTGGCAGTAAAAATGGGAAAAAATCCCGCAGAAAACCTTAAGAGGTTCATTGAAAAGAAAGGCCTTGCATTGGATGTGCTCCACAAGAGCAGTGGATTAATTCCGATTGGAAAACCCCTCAAAAAGCTTGCGCAGGGCAACATACTCCTTGCAGGGGACGCTGGATTCCAAACAAAGGCAAGCACTGGCGGGGGCCTTATTTTGGGATTGAAGGCAGCAAAAGTGTGCAGCGAAACAATTGCAAACCACTTAAAGCACAAAACAAGCCTAGCAGAATATGATAAAAATTTAGGGGAGATAAACAAAGAACTTGGAATGCACTGGAAAATTTATTCATACATTCATTCCCTCGAACCAAAAAAAATTGATGATTTTTTTGGAAAAGCAAAACGAGCAGGAATCGAAGAATTTTTGGAAGAACACGGAGACATGGACGCGCCGAGCACGTTCGTTGGAAAAATAGTCAAAAGCCCGAGAATGTGGGCATTGCTGCCGCAGGCACTGCGTTTCATCTGAAAACAGGTTCTACTCTTGAACCAATTTGTTTAAAAAAAACTTGAGTGCATAGCTGGTTTTATGAACACTGATTTGAGTTTGCTTGTAAAGGGCGCTGCATTAATGACTATCGGTGTTTTTGCAAGCAAAATTCTGGGATATGCTTTCCAGATTTTTTTGGCAAGAATACTGACGCCTTCAGAACTCGGGCTTTTCCTTATTGCAACCTCTGTCGTCGGCCTTTTTGCAATCCTTTCAAATTTTGGAATAGCGGAATCGCTTTCAAGATTCATTGCCTTTTACTACGCAAAAAAAGAATATGAAAAAACAAAAGGCAGCATAATCTCGGCTTTTACAATGCACAGCGGAACTGCAATAGGGATGGCTTTAATCCTGTTCTTTGGATCTGACTTGCTTGCAGTCTTTGTTTTTTCAAAGCCCGAACTTGGGATAATTTTCAAAATTCTTGCTTTCACACTGCCCCTCTCTATTTTCTCTGTGGATTGTTTAATGGCAATGGAGGGATTCAAAAAAATCAAGTACAAAATACTTACAAGAAGATTTTTGCAACTCGTTGCAAAATTTGGCGTCCTAATTTTCTTCTGGCTTTTAGGCCTGTCCCTAATGGCTGCTGTTCTGGCGTATCTAGTGTCAGAGATTGTTGCACTTTTCTTCAGCGCTTTTTTCCTCAAGAAAAAGGTTTTTCCAAAGGAGCTCGAAAAAGTTAAGGCTGTTTTGGTTAAAAGGGAAATGGCGAGTTTTGCCTGGCCGCTTTTATTGGCAGGTGTTTTTGCAAACATACTGATAACAATTGATGTAATAATGCTTGGATACTTTGCACCCGCCTATGATGCAGGACAATATGGCATTGCACACACAACAGGGCAGCTGGGGTTAATGCCTCTTGAAATAATGCTGGCGCTGGCAGTTCCAATAGCAACAGGGTATATTGCACTGAACAAAATTGCGGAACTAAAAAAAATTTACGCGATTATTTCACGCTGGATTTTTTCACTTGCATTTCCCTTGGGGTTACTGCTTGTTTTGTTCGCAGTGCCAATCCAAATTTTTTTATTTGGAAACTCTTATGCAGAAAGCGCGGGGGCAATGGTTATTCTTGTTGCAGGATACTTTGCATTCTGCCTTTTCGGGCCTGCACAGCAGACACTGCTTGCGGCTGGAAAAACAAAACTCAATTTTATTAACTCGACAACAGCAGGGATAGTAACAGTAATACTTAATGCATTGCTTATTCCCTATTTTCTCGCGCAAAACTCTGCAACAATTGGAGCCGCAATCTCAACAGCAGTGGCATATTCCCTTTGGGGGCTAATGGGATTCGCAGAACTATTCTGGCTGTACAAAATAAAGCCCTTTACCTCAAAACACATAAAGGTTTTTGCAGCAGCAATAGCCTCTGTTGCAATCGGATTTTTTACAGCAAACTTTTTCCTCGATTACTCAATATTTTCTGCAATAGCCACAGGCATTATTTTCCTTGCAATATACCCTGTATTCCTGCTTTCTTTGCACAGCTTTGAAAAAGAGGATATAGAAATAATGTTTGCAATTGAAAGAAAAACAGGCTTGAGGATAGAATTTGTGAGAAATATAGTAAAAAAATTCCTGTAAAAAAATCAGGGTTTTTCCTTGCGGTCTTCAACGAGATAACCTGTTTTTTGGCGCACTATTTTTTTGTTTCCAAGCTTGCCCTTGAAAACAATTCCCGCGCCTAAAATGCTCTGGTCTCCGATTTCAGCATTGCCGAGAACAACAGAATGGGCTCCAAGCCAGACATCACTTCCAATTTTAACTGGCTTTACTGCAGAACCCTGCTGGTTAACCGGCTTTTTAAGGGTTTTGAAATTATGAAGCCCGCCAAAAACGCAGGAGTGCGGGGAAACAATTACATTGTCTCCAAAAGAGGCCTGCCCGGAAATAAAGCTGAAGGAGCCAACAAAACAATTTTTTCCAAAAACAGTTTCAGTATTCTCCCTGCAAATCACCTGTGAATAAGGAAGAAAAGCACAATTGTCACCTATAACCAGCTTTGAGGTTTTCGGAATCCGAAAATAGCACCCGCGCGAAATCAAGCATTTTTTTCCAATAACAATATTGTTGTTGTGCTGAATCTTTGCAAAAGGAGAAACAAAACTCTTGTTGAAAAGGCTCTTCAAAAACAACAGCATATAACACACCTTGCACTACAAAAAAGAGTTTCAAAACAGGTTTTTAAAACCATGTTTTACGAGATAAGAATAAGAGGAAAGTTAAAAAAGAAATAGAGAGATTAACTTTCCTCCTTTGCCTTCTTGTTGCAGAATTCGGGGTGATATTTCCTTAACCCGCAATATTAGTAAAGCTTAGGAGATATATAAAACCATCTGGTTCGAAAAACGAAACAACGAAATAACGATAAAAAGTTAAGAAAAAAAGAGTTATGAGTCCCAAATGCTTAAAAAAAGCTTGCTTGAGAAAAATGAGAATGCGCATCTGCATACCAATCACAAACCTAACTTTTGAGGGCAATGTTGTATTCTATCTGGCTAAAGAATTGGCAAAAGCAGGACATACTGTTACAATAATTGCACCTCACGGAAAGGAACTTCTGTTACACGAAAAAAAGGAAGGAGTTTTGATAAAGAGGTTCCGATACTTTTTCCCAAGCAGGCTAGAAAATCTGGCCTATGGTTCGGGAATTGCAAACAACATTTCAGAGAACCCACTAAAACTATTACTCCTGCCAATGTTTATACTTTCTTTTGCATTAAAAATATTCAGCGAATCCAGAAAAAGTGATATAATTCACGCAAACTGGCTGCCAAGTGCATTAGCCTGCTTGCCTGCGCATCTGCTGCTAAAAAAGCCTGTTGTTCTTACAGTTCACGGCACTGATGTAAGAAAAAAACCAAAATGGATTATAAAACTTGGAGTAAAAGCAAGCAATGCAATTACAACAAGTCATGAGGGCCTTTTGGAGGACATCGAGAGAGGCCAAGGAAAAGCAACTATAATAAGAAACATGATTGATTTTGAAGCATTGGAAAAAACAATAGGCCTTGAAGAATTGAAAAAAGAATTTGATTTCTGGAAAAAACCAGTAATTCTTTTTATAGGGCGTTTTGTAGAGGTGCGTGACCCGCACACTTTTGTTAAAGCAGCAAAACTTTTGCCAAACGCAAATTTTGTAATGGTAGGGGGAGGAAACCTACTCAAAGAAACAAAAAAAATTGTGCAAAATTCTAAAGCCAAAAATGTTTTTTTTGTAGGGCGAAGAAATGATGTGGCAAAATTCCTTAAGCTAAGCTCAGCTTTTGTATCAACCGCAACTTTTGACAATGTATTTTCATCAACTACTGTAGAGGCAGCGCTTGCGGGAACGCCAATGATTTTGACAAGTGTTGGAAAAACAAGCAAAGTCTTTAATGAGAAAAACGCATTGCTTTTCGAAGTGGGAAATTCCAAGCAGCTTGCAGCAGCAGCGAATAAAATCCTGCAAAACCCAAAAAATGCAAAAAAAATTTCGGCTAACGCAAAAGAGCTCATTAAAAAAGCCGGTTTTGACAAGAAAAAAATTTTAGGGGAAAACTTAAAGCTTTACAGGCAACTAATTAGAGCATGAATTGGCAACGCTTTTGCTTGCAGCCATTCTAATGCCTCCCTCAAAAACCTGGCGGAGCTTTGTAACGCCACCCCGCGCATACGCATCACGCACAGTGTTCCAAAATATTTGTGGGTGCATCCTAGGATAGAATTGAAGCACCCTTCTCGCTTTAATGAGCTTTGCCTCGGTCATTGGAGGAACAACCATCAAAGGTTTGTAAAAATCTGGAGAAACCCAAAAGTTTTCCGGCTTCTCTTCAACACACAACCAATTGTTTTTTTTCGCCTGGTCAAAAAGCGCTGTGCCTGGATAGGGCACTGGAAAAAGGACATGGTAATTCCACGGCTTTACCTCGAAAATGAATTTCTTTAATTCTTTTATTGTTTCATCTGTCTCACCGGGAAGGCCAATTATGAAAGGCAATACAAAAGGTATCTTCAAAGCTTTTGTGGTGTTAACTGCAGCTAAAATCTGATGCCTTGTCTGGTTCTTCTTAATATTCTGCAATATTTCATCACTAACATGTTCTACACCATAGAATATTCTGGAAAGCCCCGCGCTTTTCATGGCAGTCAGTAAATCCCTGTCAACATGGTTAACGCGCGCGTCACAAAAAAACTTGAATTGTAGGTTTCTTTTTGCAACTGCTTCGCTAAATTCAAATACCCTATTCCTGTCAAGGGTAAAATGCTGTTCAGAAAAACCTATGTTTTTTGCACCATAACGCTTGACCAAAAGCTCAATTTCATTGAGAGTCTGATCCAAAGGATTTGCACGCCACTTGCTTTTGCCCCAAAAACAAAAAGTGCATTGGTGGGGGCAGCCCGTACTTGACTTTATAACTGCATTTTCAGTTGCATATCTCTCCATTGGAAGCAGGTCAAACGAAGCACTTGGATGGGCATAATCTGCTTTAACAAAAGCACGGCCGTTATCAATAACCTCGCCCCCTGACCTGAAAACAATTCCGCGAATTTTCTCAAAAGACCCGAAACAAGACAACTCATCAACAAGCTCCTTTAAAACAAAGGGCCGTTCATCATGGACTGCAAAATCAACAAAAGGAAACCTTTCCAAGACCTGCCTCAAAAGAATTGGAGGATTCATTACAAGCACTGTTTTTGCATGAATTGACTTTGCAAATTCGAGAAGCTTCAAATCAGAGATATAAGTGAGAGTAACTGTCCAAAGCACAACTATGTCTGGCTTAAAAGATGCAATCCGCGCTTTTACTGCATTCAAAGGCAATGACTCTGCCTTTGCATCCAATACTTTTAACTGTGAAACTTTTCGCAGGGATGTGGCGGAAGTTGCAAGCTCGTAGGGAATTATTTTAGATTGGTTAAAGCCTTCACAGCAAGGCTCTGAGATAATTGGCTTGTTTGGAAAAACAAGAAGAACCCGTGGATTTTCCCTCGCCATTTTTAAACAACCCCCTAAAAATAAGGGGGTTTAAAAGTATATAAAAACAGTTTTGGTACAAAGAGCCAAGAAAATAATCCAAAAAAGTAATTAAAGCTTTTTAGTCTAAAGTTATTTTTAACATGAAAAGATTCTGCTTTAGATTTGATGTTGACAGCGAAAATTGCATAAGAAACGGCGTGCCAAGACTTTTAGGCTTGGGGAGAGAACTGGGAGTGAAATTCACTTTCTTTCTCAACATGGGAAAAGCGGTCAACAGAAAAGCGTATATCTCAAAAATTATTGGCAGCAAAGGCTCTTCTCAGGTGCCAAAACTGCCTAACATTGAAAAGTTGGGTAAAAAAAATTTTATTAGGCTTGCACTGTTGAATCCCCTTACCTGTTCTGCTAACAAGAAAATTGTCGAAATGATAAAAGAAGATGGACACGAAATTGGTTTGCACGGGGGAAAAAACCACAGCACCTGGATGCATAACGCACTGAAATGGGATTCAAAAAGAATAGAAATCGAAATAGGGTGGGGCGCAAGGGAAATAAAAAAAATTTTGGGCGAACCCCCGCTGGGTTTTGCGGCACCTGGCTTTGCCGCCTCAGACAGAATACATGGGGCACTCAAAGCCAAAGGCTTTTTGTATTGCTCTGACGCATTTGGAGATAAAAAAATTTTTGAAAGCGGAGGCCTGAAAA
>JAFGEM010000070.1 GCA_016931555.1 Candidatus Iainarchaeum sp.
ATTCTTTTTGAAACAAGTTTTTCATAAGTCTTTACAGCATTCCGCACATGATAATTTGCAGGGCTTGTGTTTGTGCAAAAAACAATTTTTTCACGAATCAAATCCTTCAACACACCATAAACCTTATTATGAGAAATCCCAGTCTCCTCACTCAACTGCTTTGCAGTCTTAATCTCCCCATCAAAAAGACTACAAAAAACCTTGGCATGCAATACCCCAAAATTAGGCACTACACCCCGAAATAACTCCCGAACACGCAAAACACGCACATCCATAAAAGGCACCTATACATAATCGCTGCTAAACCACTTAATATAACTGCGGTTGAAAACAAATCAACCAAAAAGTTGAAAATAATAGAACAAGCAGCAGGACCCAGTTCTTAAAGCATAATAATAAACAGTTTTCTGAGGAAAAGAATTTGTTGGGGTCGCTAAGAGTCCTGCGGCGTTAAAAAAGCCAGGATAACAAGAGGCAAGTCTAAATGTTAGTCTGTATAAGCTATGCGAAGCCTGAAGGGTTGGAATACGCCAAAATACTAGAGGCACTTTTGATAGGCCATGGGCATGACACATTCCTTTTTGACAGCAATTACACCCTCCAAAATAGAGTGTATTCCAAGATCGGCTCTGCACTGGATGCCTGCAGAATAGCCGCCATAATTATTACAAATTCTAGCCATTCCTCTGAGGAACAAAAGGATGAATACAATGTCGCCTGCTCCTTGAAAAAGGGAGTTGGCATCATACAGAAAGGAGTGCCCTGGGGCGAATTTACTATGTTAACCGCAAGGCAATTTTTTACCTTTAGCGAGTCCAATGCAAGAGATAAAATGAAGGATTTTGTGAAATCTATTAGCAGAATCCAAGAAACCGGCAAAGCAAAAACAATTCCTGAAGAAGGTGAAATGAAATGACACAAGAAACATATAATTTATTTGAAAAAAAATTGACAACGTTTGCCAGTCAAATGATAGAGGCGTATGAAAAAACGAATATTTTGAATGAGTTCTGTACAATTAAAAAATTTGAAAACCAAACTAACGAATTCTTTCAGATAGCCAAAAGAGTTGGACTCCCAAAAGAATTTTTTGTAGAACAGGACAATGTAGATAATAGTATGATTGCCAGCGATTTTACAAAAGATATTGTAATAGGAGAACAGAATTTTGTTCTTAAAACAATCTTAGAATCGAAGCAAACTCCAAGGCATATCGCTAATAGTTTTGACTATAATGAATTTGCAAAAATTATTGCCCAAATGAGTAATCCAACCAACATTTTTATCCCTATAGAACCTTACTTCAAACCGTTATACAAATGGGCATTTGCAAACAGAGAACAAATTAAATTTGCTCCCGGAAGAGAACCATCACTCCTCATAGGGGGTAAGGAAATACAAATCCATTGGGTTACATCCGACACAAAAATCAATGAAATAGTGGTCGTTGATAAAAACAGACTGGAAATAATACAGAAAAAGTTTGAACAATCAAAAACCCCAAAAGAGATTAATCCAATAACACAATTTGCCCACTATAGCAATAACAAAAAACTAATGCTCTATTTCGCAGAAAGAGACCCAGATAAATTTGATTTTGTATTCAGGTCTGTAATTTCAAAACCAGAACTAACTAAAGAATCGGCGACAATAATAAATGTGGAGAATAAACCAAGGGAGGATAAGTGACAGCAACTGTGGAGGCTAACAATGTATTTCTCTGAAAAATATGGTATTGATTTTCGTTTGGACCAAAATTGGTTTGACCCTTTTTTGAATAAGGATTGCAGAGTTTTTATTGACCCATTGCTTGTTTATGAAAACAGCGAGCCAGAATTTAGGAATGCCCAAAAAAAAGTTACGGACTTTTTTGTAGATGCCTTTGCTTTGGTTAAGAAATCCGTTGATGACACACATAACAAAATAAAGAGGAAAAAGGCACTTCGCGCTTTATCCTTCCATGAAGTAGAGGAATTGTGTTTGGGCCACGCTAAGGAATCTACTAAAGGCAGAGGCACTGGCGCAAGATTTGCAGAAATAATTTTTGAAGCTTTGAAGAACCAACTTTCGGCTTCTGTTAACATAAATAAAAAATTTGCTTTTGAGACTATTGCTCTTTTTGCAGAGAATATTGGAGCAGACCGTATTAGTGACATGATTGCAACGATACTCAAAGAGGAAATTATTGCATACACTCAAAGAATCTGCAATGAAAACAATATTCCCACAGTGAGATTAGGGGTACGAGCAGCAAAATATAATTTTGAAAGACATGCCTGGCAAGATGGGTATTACAGCTTGCCGCCGAATGAATATAACTCTCCAAAGGGGGTTCTATTAGTTCCGAAAGAATTTTTGCGCGCCAATCTCTCAATAGACCAGATTGATTTCAAAAATTTTCTACTTGATACAAAAGACAACGAAGAGTTACGTGAAGAATTTGGGATAGACATCATGGCTAAGGTGAAGATGAATGCCGCAAAAGTAACCGAAATTTCAAAAAAAGGATTTAAACTCTTAAAGGATTATATTGCACACGTAATCTCAGAAGTACGCCCTTATGATTTTGAAAAGGATGAGAAAGGTCTTTATCGAATTGATCGTGATGCAAAGCAGCTTTCAATGAATTTTACTGCAATACCAAGTAAAATTGAAACAATGGATGAATTCAAAAAAATTGTGCTAACATTTTGCGAGGATCTCAAAAATTGCATAGAAAGTGGAAAATCGCTCCCGCTGCTTTGGGTAAAAGACAAACCTCGTAAAGAAAAATTTGTTCAAGCACTATTCTCAACTGCAGGCGTATTTTATGGGAAACAATATAACCTTGATATTAGCCCTGAACCATCAACTGGCAGAGGGCTTATAGATTTTAAAGTGTCCCAAGGGCATGAATTTCGAGCACTAATAGAAATTAAGCTGGTATCCAATACCGCGTGGGCGAACGGATTAGAGCATCAATTACCAGAGCATCTTGAAGCAGAGCAAGTAAAGAACGGATATTTTGTCTTAGTTGCCTTTAATGACAAAGAGAAAGAAAAATTTCAAAGTCTCCCTAGGCGGTTAGATGAGATAAACAAAAAATATCAGGGAAAATTAGAAATTAAAACAATCACCGTAGACGCATCAAAGAAGCCAACAGCATCAATTAAGCAAAAGGCTTCTAATAGATAAGACCATAAATTTTTTTCACTATTTTTGTAAGAGCCATTCTTTTATTTCTGTTCTTGATAACGTTTCATGGTATTTTTGGTATTCTATTTTCATGTTGGCTTGGGTTACTATGTAATACCATTGTTTGATGTGTTCATTGCTATTGTTTCTGTTGGTTTTTTGTTCTATTGCGCGTGGGTTTTTTTGTAGTGTTTTGCCTGTTTCTATTTCTAAGGCAATCCACTCAAATCTGCCGTTATTCTCAATTTGGAACGTAATGTCCGGACCAAAGGTGCTATACTCGACAATGTTTTCTGTGTAGTGCCTAATTTCTTGTGCAATGAGTTTTGTTAAAAAGAAGTGTTCGAGGCTTTCTTTTCTTTCAGGCTTTTTTATTAAGTAGATTTGTCCTCCGGATTTTTCTAGTCCGACTAGGCGTTCTTCTTTGTAGCCATGGCTTTTCAAATAATCTGTCTGCTGTTCTGCTAAATTCTTTTTTAAGTAAAAGTCTTTGCGGAGTTTTAACACGTCTTCTTTCAATTCCTCTTCTTTCTTATCCTGCTTTTTTTTGTTTTCTTTTTCCCGGATTTCATCAGGATTTGTTGTAATAATTTCGTATTCTTTTTCACTTGAAACAATCTTAATCGGAATTCTATTATTCATGGCAAACAACAAACCCTCGCCTTTATCAGCTGTCAAAATAAAATTTTGTTCTTCCTGATTCAAATTAAATTTTTCTGTAATCTCCCGAATTACAGTTGGCTCTTGTCTCAGCAATAATTTCCAGGCACAATTTGCCAAAATTGTTTTTCCC
>JAFGEM010000071.1 GCA_016931555.1 Candidatus Iainarchaeum sp.
ATAAAAAGGGTTCTCTTGCGCGCGTTTTAACACTTCTGTTGCCCAAGAAAGCAATTAAAAACGCGTTTTAAGCAGAATTAATCCTCTTCAATAATTGTTTCATCGTCTTCTCTGAGAATCTGGGAAATAGTGGCACATTTTGGGCAGGAAACACTAGTGGACGATCTTTGCTCTTCGCTAGTCAAGGGAATGCTGTAACCGCATTTTACACATCTGACTTTTAGTCCAGCCATTGCCATTCATATCTCCTTAAATGTTAGAAATATTTCAGAATTAATTGCCTATCCAAAATAAATAATGCATTAAACTATTTAAAAAGCTTTGTTAAGGCACTTTTGCGTTATGGGCTGCAGGAATAGGATACAACCAGATATTCTAGGTCGCCTTCGCTTGTTGCGGGTGTAATATAGTACTGCCCTGATTCAATTTCAGAGTGCTGGAAAAAACTGCATTCGGGATGCGAAATTCCAACCATTGCATTTGCAATCCAAATAGTGTCTCCGCTTGCCACTTTGTCCTGGGCAATGCTCCAAAAGCCTTCATAATCCATTCCAATCCATGCCCGCCCATAATAAATCCTGCTCTCCCCATACTCTTTGACAAGCCTTACTGGCGGCTGCTCGTAAAACTGTTCAAAAATGCCTTCCAGGCTTCCTGCACTAATCCAATAAGTTCCTTTTGGATCTGAACCCACTACCAATGGTTGGGAGAGCATTGTAGTCGTAGTATTCATTCCCACAGCGTCAACAGGAATAGCCAGCATTCTCGGGTCTTTTCTGTGCGATTTTTCTGTAGCCCCATAATTTACAGGGTCAAAATATTCTCCAGTGCTGACAACAAAATCTGTTCCGCACCCGACAATGCGCATGCTGCAATTGCTTCCAGGCAATACAAAGGTTGCGGCTCCGCTTGTGTCTGCAGAATCCTTCAAAACAATTGTTCCTGAAATTTTTCCTGCCAATGCCTGTGCAAAAAAACTGTTTGCCTGCCCAATCAAAAAACCAGAGCTGATCACAATTATTCCAAATACTATTACAGCCCAAACAAAATTCGGCACATCCATGTGTTAATCTTGTTTTTTTCCCTATAAATAATTTTCGTTGTCACAGCTTTGGCTTTAATGTTTTGATAGTCCCGCTTGTTTTAAGCGTTTTCAGTTTTACGCGTGTTTTTCCAATAACCCTGATTTTGCTCAAAACAGTTTTTGTTTTTCCGCATTTTTCCCGCACGCATTTCACAATGCCTTTTTTGCCCTGAAACTTTACAAGCCTGAAACCAAGCGCCAGAGCGTCTTCCCTTCCAATGCAGCTTACAATGGCACGCCACATTCCCTCCGACAATTCCTTAAACCCTATTCTCTCCGAACTCTCTAATTCAAAAAGAAGGTATCTCTTGTCCGGCCTTTGCACAGGCTTTATCCTTGGCACTTGTTTCTGCATTTTTAATGCTCTCCAATAAAAGAAGCAAAACAAAAACTTTTAAACTACAACTTAATCCTTTATATACTATGAGAATCTCTCAAAACAATGCTGTCCTTGGCTGGAGTTTTTCCTTAATACTGCTTTTGGGGTTTTCCCTTAACTTCAGTGACTTATGGCTTCTTTCAGGAACATCACAGCAGTATATGCTGTCTGAATCAAGCGTAGGCTGTTTTTTGGCTGATATCGACAACAGCGGCACAGTTGACTTGGATGACCTTGGAAGCATCCGCGAAGAATGCATGTTCAAATACACTGATGTGCTGCCCGAGTGCGAGATTGCAGATGTTGATTCAAGCGGCTTTGTAGACATTCAGGATTTGCGTGCAGTGCAAAACAATCTTTTTTGCGAGGTTCCTGAAAACTGCATGCAGTTTGATGCTGACAGTGACAATGATATTGACTGGGAAGACAGGAAAATTTTCGAGTCATGCGTTTACAGTTCGAATACAGCCTGCCTGAAATT
Source organism: Candidatus Iainarchaeum sp. (assembly GCA_016931555.1). GTDB lineage: Archaea > Iainarchaeota > Iainarchaeia > Iainarchaeales > JAFGEM01. The sequence continues at coordinate 1,945 of JAFGEM010000071.1, forward strand.
CGATTCTGATTCTGATAATGATGTTGACTCGCGCGACAAAAAAAAGTTTGCAGATTGTTTCAGCGGAAACAAACCTTAAAAAATAGCTTAAAATCTTATTTTCCCTTGTTGCCTTTTGCACCCAAGCTAGGCCTGTGTTTCTCACTGCCTTTGCCTTTCTTGTGCAATCCGCGCGATTTTTTGCCCGCGCTTGTTAAGCCGCGTTCAGCTCTTCCCCTGTGCTTTGGGCTTGTCATCCACTTTAAATCCTTGTCGGATTTTATTTCCGGCGCATTCGTATCGACAAGAATTATTTCGTAAAACTTGTTTTTGCCGTCTTCTCCAACCCAATAAGAATTCAAAACCTCGCAGTTAGGGAATTTTTTTGAGGCTCTGTTCTCTGCCACTGACTGAATGCTCTTTTTTCGTGTGAGCTTTCTTATTCCCATGCGCTTTGGCTTTCTTCCGCTTTTCGGCCGGGTGTGCATCCCGCTTCCCTTTCTAACCCTGACGCGCACTACAACAAAGCCCTTTTTGGCCTTGTAACCCAATTTTCTTGCCCTTGCAATATTAGTGGGCTTTTCCACTCTTACAACGCTTTTTTCCTCTTTTCTGAATAACACCAAGCGCTGCTTATACAATTCTTTAAAGCCTTTTTCTCCGGCATATTCCTTCTGAAAGGTCTCTTGTATTGCTCTTGATGCAGACATAAAAACCATCAAATTTGTTGGAAAAACAGTATTTGATAATTAATTTTCATTAAGTAAATGTTTTAAATGCATTGCTAATGCCCTTCTCCCAAGGCCATTGAGAAAAATCTTGAAAGAGAGATTTTAAAATTGTTTTCAATTCTCTTTCTTATTATCGGGCCCGTGGTCTAGTGGTTATGACGAATGCTTGACATGCATTAGATCGGGAGTTCAATTCTCCCCGGGCCCATGCCCTATTGAGCGCAGCGAAATAGGGCCTTGGAGAATGATGATTTCCCAAGGCTTTGCTTATGCAAAGGCTTGTTCAATTCTCCCCGGGCCCAATCCCTTTTCTTTCTTTTCGGAAAAGAAAGAAAAGGTCTAGGGTTTACCCCAAAAGAAAGAAAACAAGTTTTTTTGATTCTCCCCAGGCCCACTTTCGGAATCAGCTTCTCACGCGGTGCAATTTTTCAGCGAGCTTTTTTTCCACGATTTCCTCTATTTTGGATTCCGCGTTTTTGACAAGGCTTTCAATAATTTCAGATTCCAATTCCAATGTTTTTGTAATTCTCCCCTCTATTTCGGGAATTTTTTTCTCTGCCAAATCCAAAAATTCTGCAATACTGCTTTTTGATTTAATCAAGTCGGAATTCATTTCAGCGATAAGGCTGCTTTTTGTCTCCTCCAATTCTTTGATCTCGTTTTTAATCTCTTCCAAGCCAGCTTTTTGCTCCATCCGTATTTTCTCGAGCCTTGCAACATCTGTTTTAATTGCCTTGGTCAGGGAGCGCAATTCAGTTATTTTTGCTTCAAGCATCTGGTCGACTTCTTTTGCCTTTCCATCAAGCTTTGCATCAATTTTGCCCATTGTCAATGCGCGCTGGCTGTCAAAAAGAACCTTTATTTTGTCAATCTCTTTTTTTGCAATTTCCTGTGATGCTCCCTTTAACTTTTTTTCAACGTTGCTTTCAATTTCTTTCATTTCATCAAGCTTCTGGTCGATCATAGTAACAATTCCCTTGCGCCATATTTCCGCAAACTCTTTTGCGCTCGCAGTTTCCTGTTTCGGTTCTTCAGTTTCCATAACAACCTGTTTTTTCTTCTTCTCTTTTTTAGGTTTGGCTTCCGGATCTTCCCCTGTTATCCCTGAAGCAATGTCATCAATACTCGGATCAGGCTTTTCCAGTATAGTGTCTTCAAGCATTTCCAAGGGGCTTTTTTTCTCTTTCCCCGCAATCTCTTCGCCTATCTTTTCTTCTTCCCCCCCAAGCGCTTCAAGTTTTTCGTCTGCATTTTCCTCTTCTGCTTCCTCTTCAAGCTCTTGCATCGGCTCTTCTTCAAGCACTGGGGCTGGCTTTTGGAATTTTTCCGGGTGCTTTGCCTCTTCAATAAGCTGTTTTGCCTGTTCTCTCCCTACTCCGAGGGAACTGAGGTTTTCAATTATCTCTTCATTCGGAACCTTCAAGGACAGCAGCTTTTTGATTCCCTGGATAAGCACCTTTTTTTTATTTGGCATGGCAATAGAATAAGAATTAAAGAGGTATAAAAGCATTACCAGTTTTTTCAAAACAGCAGTTTTTTATTCTAAAAAGGACACTTTGTTTTTAATGCCAAAAAAACAATCTCTTGCCCCGCGAAAAGCAATTGACAGAAAAAGAATGGCGCGCGCCCTTAAGACCTGGCGCGGGTTTGACAAAGGCGCGAGACGCCCTGATGTTGAACGCGCGTATAACCCTGATTTGGCTTATGCCAATTATGTGCGCTATCTTGGAACTGATTTTATACAATTTCTCAGGGCCAGAAAATCCAAAGTTAGGCGAATGAATGTTTTTGACGCTGGCTGCGGAAAAGGGTCCTTTCTCTCTCATGTAAAAAATGAATTTGGTGAAGGGGTTTTCACAGAGGGCCTTGCGCTCGCACATTTTAAATCCAAAGGAATTGACAGGCTCCATGTAGGGCACATTGACAAATTCAAGCTTCCAAAAAGAAAATATGATTTGGTTGTTTCCCATGCAGGAGCAACATTTTACAGTTTTGACCCGCTCGCGCGCACTGGGGAAATAATTGATGCGTTAAAATCTGGGGGAGATGCTTTTTTGGATTACTCCTCTAGGCTTGACTTGGCAGAATTAAAAGCGCTTTGCGCGAGCAAGGATGTTGCCCTTACAGTGACAAGAAGCAACCGCTATTACACGGCAGTTCACATAACAAAAACAATTCGCGCACGCAAAAAAGTGCCTGCGTGAACTAATTTTTAATTGAGCCATATTGGGTTGGGATTGGACCGACCGGGAGTTGAACCCGGATCCCGTCCACGCCAAGGACGGATACTACCATTATACTATCGGCCCGACTGTGGCTATAGCTAATTGTATTGAAAAAACTTTTAAAAAAGCCGCGATTTAGGGGGAAACAAATAATATGTTGTCACCGCGAATCATTAGCTTTCCGAACTTTGTTTTTAATTCGCCGTTCCTTAGCTCTTCCGCGTTTTCCAGGAGTATGTTCATGTGCACGTCAAATGCCTTGAGTGTGCCTCTCACTGAAATTTCTCCCTTTAATATGACTAGGACTTCTTTTCCTATTGCCTCGTTCAATACATCGAATGGTCTGTTTGCCATATTTTCACCCTCTTATTTTTTTCTCCTGAAACTGAAAAGCCTGCTGAAAAACCCGGGTTTTTTCTCTTCGAGAATAACCCCCATGCTTTTTCCTGAAATCTTTTCCGCTATGCGCTTTATTGCAAGGCTTGCCGGGCTGTTTGGCTTTCTGAGAATCACTGGAGCAACATTTTCCTGCATAAAGCTCTTTCTGACTTCCGGGTCTTCCGGAACAATTCCGAAAACAGGAAGTTCCAAAAGCTTTGAAATGTCCTTGGGTTTTATTTCTCCCTTTTCATTTCTAAAGAAATTTACTATTACGCCTATAGGGTTTACTCCCAAGCGCTGTGCAACAAGCTTTGTTTTCAACGCATCTGCAAGGCTCGGGCTGTCGGGAGTAGTGATTATGAGCGCTTCTTTTGCAGCTGCTATTGCAGACATAACATTTTTTTCTATTCCTGCTGGCGCATCAATCAACACAAAATCGTATCTTTCCTCAATACTATTGACTACAGCTTCCAATCTTTCCGAGTCAACTCTCCTGTATGTTTCCAGGCTTAACCCGCTTGGAACAAAAAAGCAGCCTGCGGGGCCGTCGTAAATAGCATCCTGTATGTTTGATTCTCCGAGCAGCACATCATGCAAGGTTATTGGCGAACTCTGCATTCCAAGCAAAAGAGACAGGTTGGCCATTGCAACGTCTGCGTCGACAAGCAATACCTTGAAACCGTTTTTTGCCAGTGCAACGCCGACGTTTGCTATTAACGAGGTTTTTCCAACTCCTCCTTTCCCGGAAACAAACGTTATTGTTTTTGCCATAATACCACTGGTTCAATTAAGATAGCTGAGATTAATCTCTTAAAAAGCTTTTCCAATAATCTTTCCGTTCTTTTTGTTTTTAATTCCTTTGCTTTTTAGGAATGCATCTATTTCTTTTGCAAGTGCCTTGAGTTCAATTGTTGAAAGGTTTGTCCCTGCCTTCACAATGTATATTTTCTGCATGAATGGAAAAATCATGTGCCATCCATTCGGCATTTTCAAAAGTATTGTGTCTGGCTTGGACAGTTGTTTTGTGACAAACTCTACAAGGGCAACACTTGAAAAATTGTCGCTGATTCCGTTTCCTTCGGAGCTGGCAATCATTTCACCTGCACTGGAAACTGTTATTGAGTCAACTAAATGCTTTTTCTTAAGCATGCCCAAAAAATCATCAAGGTTTTTTGTTGCTGCCTCAAACTTGTGTTTTGCCAAAAAATCATTTAACGCGGCAATCTGATCCTGCGGCAGCTGTGTGTCATCCAAATCCAGTACTATGGATGCTATTCTTCCGATTGCTTTTGAAACTATTCCCATGTTGCTCACCTGTTTAACCAATTTTTCGGCTGAATTCTGCTAAGCCGACTCTTTTGAAAACATCAAAACGTGATTCCTGCTTTTGCAGTTCGTCCCCAAGAAAACTTTCAGCAGTTTTTGCATCATATGCCCTTGGAACAATTTTTGCAATTTCCTTGGATGTTAAGTGCTTTGCTAATTCTATTTTTTCGTTGAAAGCTATTATTAACTCTATCTGTTGCTTGCTCAGGCTCACTACATCCATTACTCCGAAGTCCGCCTTTGCAGCATTGAAGTAATGCCGCAATGCAAGCTCGCCGTAAACGCGTTTTTTAAAGCGCAGGTATTCGAACACAGCGCCTATTAACTCGTTCTTTTGGATTAGTATTGCACCCTCTTCAATTCCTGCTCTGCCCGCGGCAGTTAACACGAGATAACCGCGGAAATCTTTTTCGAGAAAAGAATTGATTTTGTTCTCTAGGTTAATCTCCTTCAATATAAGATTTTTTGCCAATATGCTTCCAACAGGCAAATCCATTTTACATCACGTTCTTTTCAAAACAATTACTTCGTCTGCAGTGTTTTTCAATGCAGCGGCGCTCGCCTGTTCTGCAATCACAATAATTGTTTCCTTGCCGTACCTCTTTGCCTTTATTACTGCCGGCAAAAAGTCCGAGTCTCTGCTCACTAAAACAATTGCTTGCACGTTTTTGTTGAAAATGCTTTCAGTTGCTTCAACTGCCATTGCAACGTCAATGTCGCCGACAGTTATTATTGCTTCAAATCCCTGGTTGACAACAGCCTCAACAAGCTTGTTGCTTGCGTACTGGTTCAAAAAAACCTTGGCAATCCTCAAATTTCCGTGGTTGCGCAGTGTTTTTTTGATGTCCTCCAAATCAATTCCAAGCTC
>JAFGEM010000072.1 GCA_016931555.1 Candidatus Iainarchaeum sp.
AAGAGCAGGGAAACATTCTGGTTTGGAAAATTCAAATAATAAACATCCTCAAACACTTCACACATTGTGCGTGCAATGCTATCGCGCACCATGGTTTTTTCATAAGAGGCACTTTCAATTGTACCGCACATTAATCCTGCTTCCCAACTATCTTCACATGTATTTTGCGTAGTGTAAAAGCTGTAATTTACTAAAACCCCATCCTCTTCAAGCCTTGAATCTGCGAGTTCAAAAAATTCTTTTGAAACAGTGTGAAAGGGGATAAAACGCGCGTTAATAGTGTTGTTAAAAATTATTCCATATCTCTTGTCATTTACCTGCAGGAAATGCCGCGCATCATCAACAAAAACTTTTGTGTTTTCAAGTTCTCCCAGTCCAAAGTGCGAGTAGGCAAGCTCTACTACTTTTCCATCAAGCTCCACTCCCTCAATTGCAACCTCCGGATAAAATGATTCTATTTTTCCTGCAACTGTCCCGCTTGCAAAACCCAGAATCAAAACATCCTCCTTTTCAATTATGTGCGGGAATACTGCCATTGCATCGTAAAAATAGAGTTCAAGGGTTTCATTTTCCTCATGATAGGACATTGGAGAACCGTTTAGAATTAGCCAGCGTGTGCCGTCGAACTGCTTTACCTCAATCAGATTGTAAGCGCTTTCAGTGCTTACTAACAAATACTTGCTTGGAGTTTCTGCAAAAACAAATATTGCCGAAAAAAGCAGTACTGCGATTACTAGCATTGCAAGCAAAATCTTTTTCCGCGCTTTCTCAAGATTTAAACCAATTAGCGCGGTTATAACCAAGCCTGCAAAACACCCTATCATTGTTGCCTTGCTTCCAAAAAACGGGAGAAAATAGAATGTAGGGAGAAACACTCCTAAAATGCTTCCAAAATTTGAGAGCGCGTAAATGTTTCCTATTGTTGTTCCTTCCTTGCCTTTCTTCAGAAGCATTTTTGTTGCAATGGGAGAAACCATGCTAAGAAGAATTGAAGGCGGAACTAAGAGAATGACTGATGCAAGGGAAATGCCTGCGAACAGATTCCATTTTGATATTGCCTCCAAAAACAGGGGATAAATTATGATTGCAATTGCAAGGTAAAATGTTGCTGCCAAAATTATTTTGTATATTGTTTCAAATTTTCCCGCCCTGTCTGCAAGCATGCCGCCAAAAAAATATCCTATTGAAAGTGATACAAGAATTATTCCTATTATCGTCCCCCAGACAAAAATGCTGTAGCCAAAAAAAGACGCCAAAATTCTTATGCCCACAATCTCCAGAGCCATTACTACAAAGCCCGCTAAAAAAACATTCAAAAGCAAAACAGCTTTCCCTGGATTCATTCAAATGCCTCCAATTCTAAATAAAGCTTCTCAATAAAATCAAATTTTTCTGCCCCGCAGGGAGTAAAAATATACACTTCATAGTTTTTGGTGTCAATGCGACCTGGCGCTAAGCCCCGGACACAGGCGCCCATATCCAAATTTGTTCCCTTGGGATAAAAAGAGAAACCATACTCTGGCTCTGCCTCAAAACCACCATACATTATTGTGTATTTGCAAATTAAATCAGGATTGGAAAAAACAATGTTTGCAATTGGCTCAGCGTTTGTGGAACAATAGCCCTCATAATAGTCAAGGGGTTCCTGCCTGCGCTCCCAATTCTCCTCCAAAGGATACTGCGTCAGAAACTCGATTTCATCCCGGGCAGAGGGAGGCTCTGGGCAGCCTGCCAATAACAGGAATAAAAGGGCAAGACAGGGCAATAGTTTTCTCATAAAACCACTAAACATCAACAACTTAGCAATGGATCCCCCAAGATTGCAATCAGGTCTTTCATGAAGTCAACGTCCTCTGCACAATTGCATTGGAGCAGAACGTCATAGTTTTCACTTTGAAATAGCTGCTGGCGCGTCCAATCCATTCCGCAGGGGACTGGCACGGAATCAAAATATCCTTTGTTGTAAAAAGCAAATTCGTAATTTGCATAGTCTTCTGTCTGGGGAAATCCAAACATTACAACTTCCTTGCATATAACCTCGTCGCTGGAAAATTTTATGACTGCCAAAATGTCACTACTAAGCGGCGTTGTTTCCTCGCGCACCCAGCTTTCCTCAAGAGAATATTCCCTAAAGGATTCTATTTCTTCCATTTGCAAGATGCCTGCCATTGCATCTAAATGGGAATATACAGAACTGATTACATAAGGCGGTTCTGCATCTCCGCACAGAGTGAACACAAGCAAGTCCATGTCATTAAATGAATACTCTTTTACGGGGGAGAGGCCTCTTATGAAACCTTCAGGGGCAGTGCCTTTTTCATAAAAGGAGAAAACCCATTTTGCTTCAGGATCAATGCCCGGCATTACAAAGTTCTGGCATATCAGTTCATTGTGCTCCAAAACTATTGTTGCAATATTTCCGTTCCATTTGTAGGCCTCCAAGTCAGGGAAACTTGTTCCAATGTTTCTCTCCCAGCCATCGCCAAAAGAATAGTATTCCAATAAAGCAATTGGAGTCTCGAGTTTTTTTAGTTCATCAACTATTCCTTGAATAAAATTTGGGAGTTCTGTTTCAGTGCAGGGAGAACTGGCGTAGACTGTGTAATGGGGAGTATAAAAAACCTCAAAAGGGCCCAAACCAGGGATTACGGCTGTTGGAACATTGCCTTCTTTCCAGAATACAAATGAAAATTCTGCTGTTCCAGTGCCACCGCCATGCATCATGTGATATTGGCAGAGCCATTCATCATTGCTGAAAATAATTGTTGTTTCCAAATCTCCGGTAGTTGTTGGGGGTTCTTCTGTTCTAACCCAACCTTCTTCAAGCACATATTCTTTGAGAAAATCAATTGGATTTTGCTCTGAAACGCAGCCCTCATCAACCTCGCCGTCGCAGTCATTGTCTTTGCTGTCATTGCAAATCTCAGTAACAGGGCCTATACTGCCTGTGCAGCTTCCCCAAACACCATCAACACAAGCCTGTGTTCCAAATTCGCATTCCCCAATGTTAGAAACACCGCATTCTCTTGAATCTCCTGTTTGACAGGGACATCCTTCATCAACATCATTGTCACAGTCATTGTCTTTGCTGTCTCCGCAAACCTCATTTGCACCAGGGTACGTGCTTGGGTCTGTATCATCACAGTCAAGGAGAGTTCTGTTGCAACTCTCGTAGAACCCGTCTCCGTCAGCATCTACACAGGAGGGCTCTGGGCAGCCGCAGAGTGCTATCAAAAGGAGCGGGACTGCAATTATAAAGTATTGTTTCATAGATAGTAATAGAAATTAGTTTTATTTAAATATTTGTAATCCAAATTTTTGGTTTTTCCTGTTTTTTGGAAATGTTTTTATATTCAAACGCATTAATTATAATGTACAATTTCTCAGAGAAAACAATTTTTCCCGGAGAGAAGAGTTTCAAGGAAAAAGGGGTGGTTTGGTTTGGTCCCAAAAAAAGTTTTTTTCACAAATGGCGTTGGTGTGCATAAGGAAAAACTGGCGAGCTTTGAAATGGCCCTGCGTGATGCTGGTATAGCACAGTTTAATCTTGTTAATGTTTCAAGCATAATGCCGCCTGCGTGCAAGATAGTTACAAAGAAAAAAGGGCTTCAGGAGCTGCAAGCAGGCGAAATAGTTCACTGCGTAATGAGCAGGAACGATACCTGCGAGCCAAACAGGCTGCTTGCTGCTGCTGTTGGCGCAGCAGTTCCTGCGGACAAAAGCCAGCACGGCTATATTTCAGAACACCATTGTTACGGGCAGACTGAGCGCGCCACGGGAGATTACGCAGAGGACTTGGCTGCGGGAATGCTTGCAAGCACTCTTGGAATACAGGACCCCGATGCTGTCGAGTGGAAGGAGAGGCAACAGTATTATAAGATCAGCGGGAAAATTGTGCGTACTTTTAATGCCACGCAGTCGAGTGTAGGCGCAAAGAACGGGAATTGGGTTACTGTCCTTGCAGCTGCAGTCTTTATCCCATAAAAATTTGGCCGGTGTTTCTCGGGGACAGAGATTTCTCTTGGCCCTAAATTTTTATTTCAAATTTCGTGCCAAGGGAAACTTTTTTGGCGTTGTGCATTGACTGCAAATCCTTTTTTATTCCTGCAAACTGTGCAGGAATAAAGAGTTCTTTGATTTCATCGCGCAGTCCTTTTCCCGAATCCTTTTTTGTTTTCCAAATGCTGCTGTTTAACTCGCACAATTCTTTTGTAGAAAATCCAATTTTTTTTGTTTTCCTTGAAGTGGGAAATTTTTCGAAATGAATGTCTTTTCCCCTGTTCAAATCAGAGTAAAGCTTGTGTGTTGCAAATGGAATTATTGGAGCCCAGAGCTTTAGCATTGTTTCAAGGCAATAATTGAGAGTTTGCAGGGCACCGTTCTGCTCCTCTTTTGAAAACGCTTTGTTGTCGTTATATGCCCTGCCCTTGGCTATTTCAAGATAGTGCGAGGCAAAAGTTTCCCATAAAAAGTTTTTTAGCAGTATTGCTGGGGCGTGGAAATCATAATTTTCGTATCTTTCGCGTGTGAATTCTATTATTTCGTTCATTTCCTGTATAATCCAATTGTCTATTTCGCGAAGCTTGGCTTTCTTTGGCTTTGGAAAGTTTGAAATAAATCTTGCAACATTCCAAAGCTTTACAAGTGTTTTTTGCGCTCCCTGAATGCGGTCAAAGCTGCACCTAAAATCTGTTTTTGTCAAATCCCCTTCTATCGCAGTCCACAAGCGGAAGGGCTCTGCACCAAATTTTTCGAGAACATCGTGAGGGTCAATCATATTGCCCTTGCTCTTGCTCATTTTGTTGCCCTTGTCATCAACAATGTGATAGTTTATCCAGGCGTCTTTGAAAACACATTTTCCAGTAAGGTGATGGCATTTGAGCAGCGTGTAATAGAGCCATGTTCTCACTATTTCTTTTCCCTGGGGCCTTACTGTGCATGGAAATGCTTTCTTGAAGAATGCGGGCTGCCTTTCGTATCCAAGAATATAAAGCGGGCTTATTGAGGAATCAAACCATGTATCAAAAACTCGCGTTTCTCCAATGAATTCCGTTGCACTGCATTTTGGGCACTTCTTTATCGGGGGCTTGTCTTTCCAAGGCTGATAGTATTTGCCCTTTTCAGGGAGAATTGGAGCATTGCATTTTTTGCAGTACCACAGTGGAATTTCTGTTGCATAATAGCGTCTTCTGGAGATTGGCCAGTCTATTGAGATTGAGTCAATCCAGTCTAAGAGTATTTGCCTGCTTTTGGGAGAATAAAAATTTACTTTTTTTGCTAACTCTCGCATTTTGTCCTTAAAATCAAGCTGTTTGAGGTAATATTCTTTCATTGAAATGAATTCTATTTCGTCTTTGCTGCGCTCGCATATTGGTGTCCTGTGCACAACAGGCTTTTGCCCAACGAGTAATTCCTTTGCACGGAGTTCTTCAATCATTTTTTGGCGGGCCTCGCGCACTCTCAGGCCTTTCAGGAGCCCTGAGTGTTCATTCATTTTGCCGTCTGAACCAATTGCAATCACTGGCTTTATGTCCATTTCCCGAAAAAAGCGTATGTCTGTCAAATCCCCTGCAGAACACATCATCATTATTCCAGTGCCTTTTTCAGGATCTGCATAGGGGTGGGCTTTAATTGGAACCTCTTTTCCGAATATTGGAGAGACTGCAGTTTTGCCCTCTAAATGCTTGTATCTGTCATCAGTTGGGTTATAGATGACCATTCCAATTGTGCAGATTAATTCAGGGCGTGTAGTGCCTATTATCAGATCTTCCCCTGTCTCTTTGACCTTGAATTTTACGTCATTGAATTTTGAGGCAATCTCAGCATACTCTACTTCAGAATCTGCAATTGTTGTACGGCAGCCTGGGCAATAGTTTGTAATGCGCTCGTCCTCGTAAATGAGCCCTTTTTTCCACAAGTCAATGAATGTCCCCTGTGTCAGTGCCCTATATTCTGGAGAATCTGTCAGGTATAATGAGCCTATTTCTTTGCCTTCTTCCCAGGAGTTAAAGCCAATGCCGAGTTTGAGGAAAGAGTCTTTTGATTCTGTGCTGCTTTCTTCGAGCACTTGCTTGCATTTTTGCATGAATTCTTCCCTTAAAACCGAGTGCGGGCTTATTTTGAAGCGCTTTTCCGCAGCCATTTCAATGGGCAGGCCATTCCTGTCCAACCCTAAAGGGAATAGGACTTCGTGGCCTGTCATGCGCTTGAAGCGTGCAAAAAAATCCATTAGCACATATGTTGTTGCCTGTCCAATGTGCACAGGTGTGTTTACATAGGGGGGCGGCGTGTCTATTGAGAAAACTGGTTTTTTGCTTGTCCCCTTGAATGCATAGAGCTTTTTTTTCTTCCAGTTTTCAAAAATAGGTTTTTCAAGCTCTTTGCCCCATGTTTTCTCTGCAATTGCCACTAAAGACCACTCAAAAAATTAATCAAAGAAAGGATTAAAAAAGAACGCTTGCTCTTAGAATGAAAAAATATGCCGTAAATCCTAAAATAGCCTAAAATTCCAAAAAAACGAGTTCTGAATTTCCTGTGGTTTTTTTTAAAAAAGAATTGGAGTTATGTAATATTGGTTACATGGGTTTGGGTGCTCAAATAGCCAAAATTCAGGCAGGCTTGTCCCAGAAAAGCATGACAATTGTTTTTGGGGAGTGCGAAGTAGATTATATAGGGAGAGCCACAAGCAAGCTTCCCTTGGGAAAGCGTGTTGTGCTTATAAAGGGAGACAATTCAATAAGCATTCACCAGAATCGGCTTGTAAGGCCGACTAATTACATGATGAATGCAAAAATCTGTGTTGAGAAGGAAGAGGGTTATGCTTTTCTTAAAGCGCGCAGGCAAAAGCCTGTTGAATCTTTGACTGTAAAATTTTCAAGCATTGAAGACGTGCAGGCGTATGAAATGGAGATAACTGATGATTTGAGGTTAAGCGGTTCAGAGCGCGATTTGAATGAACTCCTAATGCAGGATCTGTCAATGATTGAGCCCGGCTTAAAGCCTTTGAACCAGCAGGAACAATTTCGCAAGGGAATTGCAGATATTATTGCCGAAGATGAAAATGGGAATCTTGTTGTGATAGAATTAAAGCGCAGGCAGGCGGATTATGCGAGCGTAACACAATTGCAGAGATACATGCAGCAGGTTGAGAAAATAAAGGAGTGTAAACCACGCGGGATTTTATTGGCGCCAAGCATCAGAAAAAATGCACTTGAACTTTTGGAGAACCTTGGATTGGAATTTGCAAAAATAGATTTTACATTATTGCCCTCAAGCAAAGAAAAAGCACAAATCAATGGATTGCAGAAAAAACAGGAGACTATTACAAAGTTTTTGGAAAAATGATTTTGACCCGAAGAGGATATGAGCGGAAAAAAATTTGGAAACGTGAAGTTATGCCTGCAAAAAAACCAAAAAACAAAAAAATTGCACGCGGAAAACAGCAGAGTGTTTGGCGCGGGCAAAAACCCGAAAACTTTCGATACCTCAAAGGGCATGCGCTTGCAGGATCAGCATATATTTATTCTCCGCACCAGGCAAAGTGGCTTGCGCGGCGCGGATTCAAAACAGTTATTTCCTTTGAACCCGTATCGGAAAGAACAATTGATGCGCTAAAGAAATTCGGGATAAAGCATATTTCCATGCCCATATACGATGCTGATGACCTTGCATTCACTGCGCGTGACAGGGAGCAAATTGCGGAAATTGTTGATGCAGAGTGGAGGCAGGGCAGAAAAGTCCTTGTGCACTGCCTCCAGGGGAGAGGGAGAACTGGAGAGGCCTTAAATTTTCTGTGGGATTATGCGAGAACACACTATCCCGAAAGAGAAACAGCTGCACGCAGCTCTCTTAGAAAAACATGGGAAAAAATAGAGAGGAACAGGAAAAACAAGAAAATTTAAATACTACAAAATTGTTGTTTTAGTATGCAGGTTTCTGATGTTGCAATTGGATTATTGCTTTTATTCTTATTTGCATGGGTAATGATGATTGCTTTAAACCAGAATAACCATGCGATTGCAATTAACTATCTCGCAATGCAGGGCAAGGTTATTGTTTCCGATAATGAATATTGTTTGGATACTTACAAGAGCATGCAACTTGTGCAGAAAAATGATTTGCGATTCAAGGAATATGTAATAATTCCCGCTGCAACAGATTCCGATGAACTTGTTCTCTGCATTTACGATCCATTGGAAGGATAGTGCAAAGCATGAGTCTTCAGCCTCTCAAAAAATTTGACAGCACTTTTACCCTGCTTTTATTCAGCAACATTGCCACAATAATACTCGCACTTTCATTGAACTGGGGTCTAATGACTATCTTATGGGGGTATTGGCTGCAGAGTGTTATAATCGGATTCTTTACTTTCATAAAACTACTTATTCTCAGCTCCAAAACCTCTAATGAGACAATTGGTCCGCTAGGAGGAGTATTTCTTGCTTTCTTTTTTGCAGCACATTATGGCCTTTTTCATTTTGGTTATATGATGTTTCTGATTTTCTTTAGCTTGTTTGGCTTTGTTTCAGAGGCACAGGGGTTTCCAACTGGGGCACTTGCAATGCCAATAGACTTTTTGGGTATTGCAATAATGGGGGCAATATTCTTTGTAACCCATGGATTCTCTTTTGTTTATCACCTGCAAAAAAGCAAAGGCCAGCAGGTCACAATGGGAACAATGCATAGTACCATGATGGAGCCTTACAAAAGAATTGTTCCAATGCATTTGACAATACTATTTGGGGGCTGGATAATAATGATTGGAATGGCCCACCAAATTGTTTTGGTTTTCTTCCTCCTCCTTAAAACAGCTGCAGACTTGTGGGGCCACGGAACTAAACATAAACGCGGGCTTTGAAAATCACAGTTCAATCATTTTCCTTGGAGCCCTGCTCAAAAGCTTTGCGCCATTCCGCGTAATTAAAGCATCATCTTCAATTCTAATGCCCCCGAATTTTCCGTAAATTCCGGGCTCTACTGTAAGAACCATGCTTTCCCTTAAAACATCCTTTGATTTTTCAAGAAAGCCAGAGGGAAAATCGTGAACCTGCAGCCCCAATCCATGGCCCAAACCATGCATAAGTGGCTTGCGGGTAGTGCGCTTAAGCAGTTTGCTTGTTTCACTGAAAATCTCTTCACACTTTGCATTTGGCTTGCATAATTCCTGTGCAAATTCCTTTGCAGAATAAACTTTTTCATACAATTCTTTTTGCTGTTTTGTGGCTCTCCCGACACAGAACACACGCGTTAAGTCAGCACAGTAGTTTTTGTACTTTGCACCGAAATCAATCAACAGCAAGCCATTCCGAATTTTTGTGTTCGAGGTGACATGATGTGGAATTGCAGAATTTTTTGCCGAAGCAACAATGCTTGGAAACGCCAGTTCATTGTCTCCCTGCGCACGAAGAATTGACTCGAGTTTCAAGGCAAGCTGTTTTTCAGTCATGCCTCGCCGAAAGTAGCGTGGGAGAGAATTAATTGCTTTTTCCGAGATTTTGACTGCTTTCTGGATTTTTGAAATCTCTTCCCTTGTTTTTGTTTCACGGGCTTTTGCGAGTGCTTTGGAA
>JAFGEM010000073.1 GCA_016931555.1 Candidatus Iainarchaeum sp.
AAAAACCAAAAAAACTTGTTAAACCCAAAAAAATTCGAATAAAATTTGGAAACCAATATGACTGGATAAAAGCACGAAAAAAATTGAACTATGAGGTCAAAGCATTGCTATTCTTGCCGTAATTATTTTTGTGCTTATTTTGAGTGTTTTTAGGGGGTTGCGCAGGGCTGTTTTGAATAGGAGTGTCCTGTGCAAATGCGGTTTTTCGAATACTGCATCCAAATGCTTTTGCTTGTGAGTGTGCTGGGCCGATTCTATGAGATGGTCAAAATCCGAGTTATCAAGCCTGTCAAACACTTTTCTCAGAAAGTGTGCTGAAGAAGCGTCTCCGAGTTTTTCCAAAAGGTTTTGCTCGTATTCATGCAAATAATTGTCTTTGTTTTTGAGGCTTTTTTCAATTGATTCTGCAGCAAGATAAGCAGACAATATAGCAGGCCTCACACCATATCCAAATACAGGGTCCAAGAGCCTTGCTGCGTCTCCCACAACCAAAAAATTTCCTCTGGTTTTTTTTGTTAAAACCCCGGATTTTGAGGAGCCAAAAAAATTGTTGACTATTCTGGCTCCGCTGAAAACCTCCAACAAAAGCTTGTTGGATTTTACTAAGTTCTCAAAATAATGCTTTTCATGCCTGTCAATCCTTGACTTGTTAACGACAACTGAAGCAACACCATAGTTCTTGTGAGTGTTGGCAATAAAGAAATAGCCGCCCGGAGCCAATTCAGAATGAAAAAACACGTGAGTCATTTTTTGGGGGAGCTTAAGGTTTTTTGTAATAACACCGAAAGCGCTTATTTCAACGCCCTTTTCCTCAAACTCATGCAAACCGCTCAAACTAAGAGAATGCGAATTTGCACCGTCCGCGCCTATTACAAACTTTGGCTTTACAACAATTTTTTTGCCCCTGCTTTTAACCAAAACAGACTCAATTTCATCGCCGTTAAACTCAAGCTTTTCAACCTGGGAATCCAAAAAAAGTTTTGCCCCTGCCTTAACAGCAGCCTTTGCAGTGGTTACATCAAAAGAATCCTTTTCCGAACCCCTCTTAACAAAAAAATCATGCACTCGAGAATCAAACAAAAAGCTTTTGGAAAAAGCAAACCACTTTGACTTTTGCGATTTTCCCAAAAAACCAAGCTTCAATTCCCTGGAAATATCCTCAATTCCAATGCTCTCAGTAATGTCAACCTTGGTATTGCTGTGAACGCCAACCTTCTTCAATTTCTCAACAAGAATTACAGTATAACCAGATTTGGCTAACTTGAGAGCTGAAACACTCCCTGCAACACCCGCACCGATTACAAGGACATCACAATTCAAAGCCAACAAAAAAAACCCCGTTTATACATAATTATATTGTATAGAAGGATTTTTAAGGAGTTTTTTTGGTTTTTTTTCGCAGTAAAAAAACCCATTTTTGGCCATAGCAAAAACAAAATGCAAAGCGAATGAAATGAGCGCTTCAAAAAGGCTTCACCGGCAATTTACTCGAGCAAGGTTATTAAACTTTTTGGACTTTCTTTTTTGAGTTGAAAAAAATTCCACGATTTTTTGCCTTTCTTTGGAGAGAATGAGGTGGGCTTTATGAAAAAATTTGGTTTACGGTTAGCCATCGTTATATTCGCAATAGCATTGCTTTCAATCAGCCACACTGCAAAGCAGGATGGATACTTTGTATTGCAGGGGGAAAAGAAAGAGTGCGTTGAAAAGTGTTTGGAAGAGTGCGAGGTTATGCTGCAGGAACGTTTAGAATCTCAAGAATCTTGCGTTTTGAATTCTCAATCTCAACATCAAGCAAACCCATGTTTGCAAGGCTTGGAATAACAACTATGAGGCCAACTGTCCTGCTTATTGTTGCAACAATAACAGTGTATTTTCCCATTTCAAAATAAATCCTGTCAAGCTTGTGGTCATAAAACTTTTCAATCAAATCAAACACCCTGTCTGTCGTCTGCTTGAGGAGCATCCAGAGCTCAACGTTTTTTACCTTCATGTTAGGAGGGGAAATGCCCTCCAAGCCTTTTTTGGCAACCATGCATGCCAAAACGTCATCTAAGCGGAGAAGATCCTCCAATATTTTTAAGACTTCTTCTTTTTTCATTCAAAAAAAACCTTTTTTCACTTTTTTTTCTCGCCAAAACCCTTGCGCAAAAACCCATTACTATTGTGTTCTTTGTAGTAATAAAACTTTCGGGAGTGCGCAATAGCAGTGCTCAAACGCATTATGCCTGCATAAGCAAGGTCCCATGCAAGAAAAGCAAAGAAGTATACAAGAGGAAATGTTCCGAGTAATACAAATGCGAGAACTGCTATTTTTAGGGAGAACCTGTATTCAAAGAAAAACCAAATTGGCTTTGGAGTTTCAAGATGCTTGTCAATGTAATCATTCCCAAATTCGTCCAAAAGCCCGAATAAAACGAGAATTATCAGCGGAATCCAGAGGAAGTTAAACAAGCCGAATATGAATAAAACAAAGAAAATACTCAGGATTCCAAGCTGGTGGGCAATGTTATCTATCTTCCCTTTTAGAAAGACTGCAATTACAATTGCGCCGAGAATAGTGCATGAAACCTCGCTTAGCGTCATTGCATAAGCCCAAAAAATTCCGAGAAGCGGGGCAATTAAGACAGCGTTTCTCAGGCGGAATGTTTTTTCATCAAAAGCATCATCAATGTATTTTACTCCGCCGCCAAGAATAGCATATGCTATTATGAAAAAAGCCCAGGTAATTATTTCGCTTGAGAAAATAATGTCTGTTAAAAAAAAATCTGCCATTGGAAAGGCCTTTTGAATTTAGAGTGAAAACTCTTCTTCCTTAACCTCTACTCCCTTTTCTCCCAAAAGATAAGACAATGATTTCTTTTCATGGTCTGTGTAACGCATTTTCCTTATCCGCATTGAACGCAAGCCACTGGGAGAACCCGCAGGAATATAATGAAGAACAATTACGCCGTCTGCAATAAACTCTGAGATTCCGTCTGCAGAGAGGCGCTTGAATTCCTCATACAATTCAGAAGTTAGCAGGGTTGTAAGCTTGTATTTGCGCAACTCTTTAATCAGATTATAGAGGATTGTTTTTGCCATTATCTGGTCGCTTCTTGGAACAGGGGAAACTGTTTCAGCAACCTGAACCAGAGAAAAAGCCTGGTTTTCCCCCATGCCTGAAATCATTATTGCATCAGTAAGAGTAGTCATTGAATCAACAACAACACGCTTGGGCTTGAAAGAGTCAACTGCATTGTCAACACGCTTCAAAAAATCATCGCCGCTTGCAATGTCAAAATAAATTACTTTCAACAACCCCTTTTTCTCAAGGGAATCCAAATTCCAGCCAAAAGCGGCGGCCTGTTTCTTCAATTCATCGGAATTCTGCTCTGTGGAAACATAAAGCCCTTTCTCTCCAAAAAGATTTGCCCCGTTAACAAGAAACTGAATGCAAATAGTTGATTTTCCAGTTCCAGCGCCGCCGGAAATTAAAACAACGTTTGATTCGGGAAAGCCCCCGTTCAAAGCCTTATCAAGCCCCTGTATTCCGGTTTTTGTCCGTTTCATCTAAACACACCTTCTAGTTATTATATTCTATTCCAAATATTTAAAGATTTAGGTTATGGCCT
>JAFGEM010000074.1 GCA_016931555.1 Candidatus Iainarchaeum sp.
AATTATTAGTTTCTATTTGCAATTTTTATTTTCTTTAATTCTTTCAAGTTTTTTGCCCCGCTCAAAAACATTGCAATCCGCAATTCTTCAATTACTTTCTCCAAATATTTCTTTACGCCTTCTTTTCCGCCTGTTTGCTGTGCTTTCAGTACTGGGAGCGCTATTCCTGCAATGTCTGCTCCCAGCGCAATTGCCTTTGCAACATCCAGCCCTGTTCTTACTCCGCCCGAAGCAACTATTGCCCCCTTGAAGGCTTTCCTGCATTCTACAATGCTTTGCACTGTTGGAATCCCGTAATCCCAAAAGGTTTCTCCCAATTCTGCATTTCCGCGCAGGGAATCAATTCCTGTCCAGCTTGTTCCACCTGCCCCTGCAACATCAATTGCCTTTATTTTTGTTTTCGCAAGCTCTTTTGCAATCCTCCCTGAAATTCCGTGCCCGACTTCTTTAACATAAACTGGCTTGCTCAATTCCCTGCTTACTTTTGCAATTGCTTTTAACGCTCCCTTGAAATTAGTGTCTCCCTCTTTCTGCAAAGCCTCCTGCGCTGCATTCAAATGTATTGCAAGCGCATCAGCCTTAATCTCTTTTAGCGCTTTTTCAATTTTTTCAATTGAATACTGCGGTAATTGCGCTGCTCCAATGTTGCCCGCCAAAAAAATGTTTGGCGCAACATCCCGCACAAAATAGGTTTCCTTTAATTCAGGCTTCTCTAACATTGCGCGCATGCTCCCTAAACACATTCCCAATCCAAGCT
Organism: Candidatus Iainarchaeum sp.; assembly: GCA_016931555.1. GTDB lineage: Archaea > Iainarchaeota > Iainarchaeia > Iainarchaeales > JAFGEM01. The sequence goes on from JAFGEM010000074.1 coordinate 758, forward strand.
CTTCGCATGCCCCTGCAATATCCTTGTTAATTTGCGTTGCTTCTGTGCAGCCCCCTGTAATTGCCCCAACAAGCAGCGGAGCACTAAATTTTTTTCCCAAAAATTTTGTTTCCAATTTAATTTCTTTTTTGTCAATTTCAGGCAGTGTTTTGTACTCCAGTTCAATTTCTTTGAAACCAATTTTTTCAAATCCTGTTTTCTTTTCCCGAAACTGCACGTTTTGATTGCATGCAATATCCAAATGCTCTGTTTTTCTCTTTTGTGTGCTCATTTTCTGCGCCTCTTTTCCCTTTTCAACCTGTCTTTTATTGCGGGAAGCATGTCCCTGTAATGCGGCTGTACAATTCCCGGTTTTTTTCCAAGCGTTGGAATCCTGTTTATGCGCGCGCTTCGCACCTCTCCAAATTCGCGCGGATTTTTGTTTATTCTTCTTGCAACAGACCTTAATGTTTCCATTGGAACTTCCACAAGATAAAAGCTTCCCTTAAAATTATAGTGCTCTGGCCTTTTTGCCCCTGCTTTTCCTATCGGCGTTATTTTCAGCATCTGCCCATTGGTTATGTGCAGCTCTTCCCTTATTTCTCTTTCAAGTGCATGCTTTCTTGTTTCTCCCGTTTTTACTTTTCCCGCGCCTCCAAAGATAAGCTGCCTGTTCCAGAGTTTTTCATTTGCTCTCTGAACTGAAAGCGCATAAATTTTTCCGTTTTCGCGCGCAAAAACAATGCTTGCAACTGCTCCGCGTGCCATTTCACGATCTCCTTCTTTTTGCCTTTTTTTCTGGAAATTTTATTATTGGCTGTTTTTTCCTTCTTCGCATTTTGCTTATCCTGCGCCGCGTTTCCGCAATTTGTTTGTTCCTTCTGTTTATGGATTCAGCTATTTTTTGGTCTAGGTTTGGCAGTGTTTTTGGCAGAAGCACTAGCATCCCGTCAAAACGCAAATAAACAAGCCTTCGCGCTTTTTTTAAGTGCAATTCCAACATTGATCTTGTATACCCTAAAGTTGCTGCAGCGCCAATTTGTTCCAAGTCTGCTTCAACACTCTTAGAGCCAGTTCTTTCTATCTCTGGGGGGAAAAGCTTTAATTGTATTTTGGGCCCGGATGCGTTTTTCCTATTTTTGTTGCCACCCTCCACAACCATTTGTACTACTTTTGTTATCTCTTGCCCTGATAAAGGCCCGATTTCAGGAATTTTAACAGTCTCCTTTGGCATTTTCAAAACCATATTCTTGTTCCTTCCAATTTTTCTCCAACCAATGCCTTGTATGTGTTTTCTTTTTTGTTCATGTCAAAAATAAAAGCTTCCTGCTTTGATAATTGTTCTTTCAGCTTTATTATTTTTCCCTTCATTCCCTGAGTAACATCAACAGTGCTTGCCTCTCCCACTCTCTCAAGCACTAAATCAAGGTTTTTTTCATCAATCAGGGGAATTCTCTCTGCGTTTTCATCAATTTTTGGGTCGCCTGTATAGATTCCAGCAACATCTGTCCCCAAAAAAACTTTTTTCACATCAAATTTTTTTGCAAGATGCGCAATTATTGCGTCTCCGCTTACAACGCTCGCATTCAATTTTTTGTCGGGAACCATTTGCCCGTACAAAACAGCCACTTTTTTTCCCAGCGCGCTTTTGATTTCGCTCAAATCAAATTCAACAATTTTTTTTCCGCTCTGCACAACAACTTTGTTTGGGTCTAATCCGAATGCATTCACTCCCGCGCTCTTCAATTCACTCACAACAACGCTGTTCAAATGCCTGCAATCCGCAACTGTTTTAGTATAACCCTTTTGCTGCCTCTTGCTGTAAACGCCATTATTGATGTCAAATTCCGTTACATTGGTGTGCCCAAAAGGCCCTGCCCCATGCACAACTATTAAATTAAAGCCCTTCTCCCTTATTGCGCGCGCTATTTCCAAGCCAATTTCCCTTATTTTTTTGTTCCGTGTTTCAAACTTGTTTTCTTCTTTTTTTGTAATGACGGAACCGCCAAGCTTTATTATGTATAAATCGGGCATGTTTTTGCCACTCTCGAAGAATTTTGCAAAAAATAATTTAATTTTATAATTTTTTTTATTTTCTGCCCCAATTTTTTTACTCGGTTTCAATTGCTGCTTTTTCAGCGTCAACTTTTGCATGCATTCCTGTTTCCAGCTTGCCGATTTCTATGCTGTCTATGCAGGGTATCTCTGCAATAATGCAGCCTACTGCAACAATTGTTTCGCACTTTGCATTGACTATTGCTGCAGGGGCCTTTCCGTTCTTTTTGAGCCTGTAAAGTATATAGCTTCCCACTGTTGAGCCTTTCCCCTCAGGAAAAACAAGTATTTTGCCTGCAATGCTCTTTCCCTTTAGCTCGTGCCCTTCCTGTTCTACTATGCCTGTGTCTCCGTTTACTCCGCCGTAGAATGAGATTCCCTGTGTTGTTTTGAGTATTTCTCCCTCTGCTTTGCCGCTGCATATTGTCCTGCCCTTTAATTTCATTCACAGGCCTCCTTTATGCATTCTTCAATGCTTTTTATGCGTGTTTTGAACTTGTTTTTGCTTGCAGCGTAAAAACAGCCTTTTGCCGAGTCTGTTGTAATCTGGTTAAAGCGCCCTTTTATCGGTGCAACCACGCAGCAGGTGTCTGCTGCAAATTTTGCCCCTGCTTCCTCAATTGTTTTTGTGTAGCCCATCATGTCTGCAATTTTTTTTGTGGGCCTTGCAGTTGTAATCCAGACTTCTTTGTTCACTTTTTTGCCTTCAAGCAGTTTTGCAATTTTTTCTATTTCCTTTATGCTTGCGTGCGGGCATCCAATGCTTACAAAGTCTGATGTTCCTTCTGCTGTCAGCCCTGCCAGTGCTTCTTCTATTTCCGAATGCTTAACTAAAATTTTTTCTTTGGGTTTTTTTGTTTTGCTTGGGGTAATTCCTTTCATATGGAACATTGCTGTTCCGCCGTATGTTGCAATGCTCGCGCTCAGGCTCTTTAATTCTTCCAGGCTTGCCTTGTCCTGTCCAACCACGAGGGGAATTTTGTTTCCAATTTTTTCCCCCACAACTTTTCCAAGGGCGCCAAAATTTTGTGTTTCCCTCAAAGGCTTTTCAAGTTCTACAAGGACTTCCGCCTGCCTGTTTTTTTCCAAATGCATGCCATATTCGGGTGTTTTGCCGGTCAATGCTGCTGCAAGCGCGCTAGGGCCTCCTTCCCTGTTTGTGTATGCTCCCAACACGGAATTTGCGAATGCAACCGCGCTTGACTCGCTCCATGCAATGTGCTCTCCGAAGTGCGGGCAGTTTCCAATCAAATAAGGAGTGCATGTGCATGTTGTTATCACACCCATTCTTGCAAACGCATTTATCACTTTTTCCTGTTTTTCCGCGAACTCTTCCTGTATTCCGAGAGCTCTCCAGTTTTCCATGTCCATTCCCGCGGGATTTAATGTTGTCAATACCCTTGTTTTCCCGTCTTTTGCCATTTCCGCCAGAAACTCTAATCCCGGTTCTCCGAGATTGTCGTAGCTTACTCCGGCAATCTGCACGCTTGATACGCTGATCATTTTTTTTGCCCCGTAGATTTCCCCAAGAGCCTTTAAGATTTCCATGCTTTTTTTTACGGCATTTCCATGCTTCCCTGAAAGCATTTCTTTTTCTTCTTTTGTAAGATTCATTTTGCATCACTTCAAATATTTTTTCAAATTCGCTTTTGGAAACTCTACTTTTCCAAAATTTTTTCCCTTTGCAACTAATGGCTGTGTGCAGTCAAACCCGCATTTTGTTGTAAAGCTTGTCTCGGGTTCTGCGCTTGGATCCAAACTCGAGCCTTTTTCCTTGTCTTTCATTATAAGGTCAACGTCTGCTTGGAATCTTGTGGCCATTGCCCATTCCACACTCTCATTGTCATAAATGTCAATGTCTTTATCCACAACAAAAATGTGCTTGCAGCTTTTATGCCCTTCAAATGCGGCTTCAATTGCTTTTTTGCCATCGTCATCCTGCAGTTTATCAATTTTTACGCGCGCGTGGAGCCAGCTGCATCCTCCAGAATTCACGTTTACGTCCAAACACTTTACCCCGGCCTCGTTCACTTTCTTAAAGATAGTGGGTTCTCTTGGCATGCCCATAAGTACCTTGTGCTCGAATTTTCCCGGCAATAGCGCCTGCCATATTGCGTTTTTCCTGTGAGTAATTTTTTTTACAGTAAAAACAGGCTCCTGCCTTATAGTGTCCTGTGTTTCAGTCAAATCAACAAAAGGCCCTTCATCCGCCTTTTCTTCCAGTGAAATTGTCCCTTCCAGCACAAATTCGCATTCCGCGGGAATGACTGCATCAAATGTTTTTGCCTTTACAACTTTCAATGGTTCAAGCGCGTTTGCTATTTCCAACTCATCAATTCCGATGTCTACGCTTGTTGCAGCAGCAACTAAAACATTTGCTCCGTTTCCAATGCATACGGCAATTGGCATTTCCTTTTCCTCGTTCAAAAAAGTGTCAAAATTTCTTTTCCTTACAATTCTGACGCTGAGCTTGTTTTTTCCAATTTGCATGCACCTGTGAAAATCAAGGTTTTGCCCGTACTTTGGGTGCTTTGCCACAACTACCCCGCTTGAAATATAATTTCCGCCGTCGTTTTCACAGTGGAACAAAATAGGGAGCTTGTCCAAATCAATTTTTTTCATTTCCACTTCCTGGCACGGCGCTTTTTCAACAACCTCGGGCTTTGACCTGTTTTCAATTGCATTTGTAATAGTGGGAATTAATTCGTTTACTTTGCATCCAAGATAGTCTGCTACGCTTTGTTTTGTTGGAAAAATGTTTCCCGCTACGTTGAATTCGGATTCTTTGATTTTTTCAAACAAAACAGGTTTGTCAACAAGCTCGTTAATAATTGCGCTTGCCTCAAGCTTTTTTGAAACAGGCTTTTCCACTCTATTCAGGTTCTTTAATTTTTCCAGGTGTGTTCTGAAACTCATTTTCCCCACCTCTCAAATTTCGAGTTTTCTATGCCGAGCAAATCCATTATTTTCCCAATAATAAATGCTTCCAAATCTTTAATTGTTTTTGGTTTGTGGTAAAAACCCGGGCTTAAGGGCATTACAATGCCGCCATACTGGCTAATTTTTGTCAGGTTTTCCAAACAGGGTCCGCTTAAAGGAGTTTCTCTAATGCATACAACAAGCTTTTTCCGCATTTTGAGCATGTTATCCGCTGCCCTTGAAATGAGGTTGCTTGAGTCTGCGTTTGCAATTTCTGAAACTGTTTTTACTGTGGCGGGGCATACAATCATTCCGTCAACCAAAAAAGAGGAGCTGCTTATTGCTGCTCCCATGTCTTTGTAGCCGTAAACTTTGCCTGCAAGCTTCTTAACTTGGGCAATGCTTTCTTTTGTTTCTTCTTCAATTAATTTTTCCGCCCACTCGCTCAAAATCAAATGTGTTTCGATTTCCGCTTCTTTAAGTGCCTTCAATAACTCGATTCCGTATCCGATTCCGCTTGCGCCGCAGATTGCAACAATTATTTTCATTCTAAAACCCTTTTTTTTGGAAAAATAATTTTCAGTTTTGGGTTTCTGCCCCGATTTTTGTTTTCTTGCACGCAAAACCATTTCTTTCGAGTGATTCTGCAACTTTCTCCTGTGTTTCTCCGGGTGTGAGTGCAATTAGCAGTCCGCCTCTTCCTGTTCCCGTAAGCTTTGCTCCCAATGCCCCTGCTTTCAGCGCGGTTTCCTGCATTGTGTCAAGCTCTTTGCATGAAACACTGATTTTTTGCAAAAGCGAATGGTTTTTGTTCATGAGTTCTCCCACTTTTTTCCAGTCCTCTTTTTTCAGCGCCTGTATTGCTGAATTGCATAGTTCCGTGTAATCATAAAATATTTTTTTGAATTCTCCCGCATTTTTTTCCTTTAATTCCCTTACATCGTTTACTACATTTTTTGTTTCCTGTGTTATGCCCGAGTTTGCTAAAACAATTTCAACAGGCTTTTTTACTCGAATATTTTCAACTTTATTTTTCCCGCCTTCCAGATTTTTTTCAAAAATAATAAAGCCCCCGTAGACGGCGCATGTGTTGTCGATTCCGCTTGCGCTTCCGCTTCCCGCGCATTCCGCTATAAACGCAGCCTCGTTTATTTGTGCATCGGAAAGATTTAGTTTAAGCTCCTGATTGAGTGCACGCGAAATGCTTGCTGCAAGTGCAGCGCTTGCTCCTATTCCCGAGGCGCATTTTAGGTTTCCCGAAAGAGTTATTTTCAAGGGCTTTTTTTCCAGATCAAGGTTAAAGTGTTTTACAATTGCATTCAATTGCCTTTGTATTTCTTCTTTTTTTGTTTCTTTATAGCCGGGGGTTTCAGGGCGGTTGTCAACAAATTCCAGGCCCTTTGTTCCTGCTTCGATTGTCGCACTTGTATGGTCTCCCAATGCTGCGACAATTGCCGGCAGCCCATAAACCACAAAATGCTCGCCGAAAAGAATGGTTTTTCCGAATCCAATCCCCTGAGCCATTTTCACCACAAAAAATTTACCCCACTACCTTGAATTTATACCCGTATGCTATTGGTCCCTCTGGATCAATGTCTGAAATTTTTCTGAATACTTTTTTTACTTTTGCGCCAATCTTTATTTTTTTTGCATCAGAGTCAACTATCTGGCTCAGTGCTTTTGCTCCATTCTCGAGCTCTACTATTGCAAGAAAATACGGTGTTTCCTGTTCAAATCCGAATGGCCCCACAAATAATTCTGTCCATGAAACAATTTTTCCCGAATGTGGCATTGATTTTTCCACTAATTTTCCTTTGCGCCGGCAGTTTGGGCATACTGTTCTCGCGGGAAAAAAGCTTTGTTTGCAGTTTTCACAGTAATTTCCCTTTAGATAATATCTTTCAGGGTATCTTCTCCATTGCAATGGCAGTGCGCTATGCGGCATTTTTAATCACCTCTTATTCAATTCTTTCTCCTGATTCTTTTAATCTCCTAATCAATTCTTTTTGTTCTCTGGCTTTTCTTTTCCTGATTTTTCTTATGTTTCTTACTCTTGTTCGCGCAGTTTTTCCTGCTTTTGCCCATTTTTTTATTCCGCTTGGCTTTGCAGGCATTATTTTTTGCCCCCGATTTTTTTGTATATGTGGACAACTGCTGTTGCTCCGCTTCCTCCAACATTGTGTGTTAATCCAATGTTCGCGTTTTTCACCTGTCGTTTTTCAGCTGCATTGTTTAATTGCAGGAATGCTTCAACTGCCTGTGCAACTCCTGTCGCGCCGACAGGATGTCCTTTTCCTTTTAAGCCTCCGCTTGTGTTAATGGGAATTTCTCCGTTCAAACCAGTTTTTCCTGCTTCTGTTGCTTTTCCTCCCTCTCCTTTTTTAAAGAATCCGAGGTCTTCTATTGCAAATATTTCTGCTATTGTAAAGCAGTCATGTACTTCTGCAAAGTCTATGTCTTTTGGCTTTAGCTTGGCATGTTCATAAGCCTGTTTTGCTGCTATTTTCGTTGCAAGCATTTCAGTTAAAGATTTTCTTCCTGTTAATGCGAGTGAGTCTGATGCCTGTGTTGATGCAATTATTTCCACGGGATTTTTGCATAGTTTTCTTGCTTTCTTTGTTTCGCATAAGATTACTGCGGCTGCGCCGTCTGTTATTGGCGAGCAATCCAATAGTTTTAATGGAGAGGCAACGTATCCTGATTTCATTACATCCTCTATTGAAACTTCCCTGTGGAATTGTGCATTGGGATTTAACAAAGCGTTTTTGTGGTTTTTTACTGCGCATGCAGCCATTTGCTCTTCAGTTGTTCCGAATTCTTTCATGTGCTTTCGTGCCATTAAAGCATATAATGAGGGAAAGGTTGCTCCGTGAAATAATTCTGTTTCCTGGTCTCCTGCGCCTCCCAATGCAAATCCTGCCTGTTCTGTTGAAACCTCTGTCATTTTTTCTATGCCTCCAACAGCAACAATGTCATGGGCCCCTGATGCAACAGCAAGATATCCCGAGCGCAGGGCTACTCCTCCGGAAGCACAAGCAGCTTCAACTCTTGTTGCGGGAATTGGAGTTACCCCTAACTGGTCTGCAATTAATGCTCCAATGTGTTCCTGTCCAATAAACCTGCCAGAAGCCATGCAGCCCCCGTATATTGCCTCGATATCTTTTCCTTCAAGGTTGCATCCTGCAATTGCCAGTATTCCTGCTTCTGCAATTAATTCTCTAAAGCTTTTTCCCCAGTGCTCTCCAAAAGAGGTTAATCCAACGCCGATTATTGAAACGCTTCTCACTCATATCACCTTACATTGTTTTTATTTTTTTCCTGTGTTTTGCATATTCTGTGTAGTCAATGTATTCTTTTTCCTTTATCATTTCAAGCACAGGCACCTTTGCCCTTTTCTCCCGGATGTTTTCTGTTACTGTTAATGCAAACGCATCGCTTCCTGCTCCGCTTCCATAGCTTGCCATCAAAATTTTTTCCCCCGGCTTTGCAATGTCCAGAACACTTCCCAAGCCAACAATGCTACTTCCCGAGTAAGTGTTTCCTATCATTGGAGTCAAAAGCCCCTGCAAAACCCGTTTCTCTTCAATTCCAAGCATTTTTGCTATTTGTTTTGGAAACTTTCCATTGGGCTGGTGGAATACCGCATAATCAAAGTCGTTTGGATTCATTTTTGTTTTTGCCAGCAATCCCTTTACTGCTCCGAGAACATGCTTGAAGTAAGCTGGTTCTCCTGTGAACCTTCCCCCATGCTGTGGAAACTCTGCCTGCTGCCTTCTCCAAAAATCCGGTGTATCAGTAGTATATGAGTAAGTTTCGTCGATTTCTGCAATTATTTCTTCTTGTTTTCCCCCGATTATTATTGCGCCTGCTCCCGAGCCCGCAGTAAATTCCAATGCGTCATTAGGCCTGCCTTGCGCAGTGTCTGTTCCTATTGCCAAACCATATTCAATCATTCCGCTTTTTACTAGCCCCATGCACATTTGCATGCCCGCTGTTCCTGCTTTGCACGCAAATTCCAGATCTGCGGCCATGTATTCGGGAGAGGCTTGTATTGCGTCTCCGACAATAGAAGCAGTTGGCTTTACTGCATAAGGATGTGATTCGCTGCCGACAAAAATTGCGCCAATTTTCTCTCCGCTAATTCCTGCGGTTTCAAGTGCTTTTCTTGATGCTTCTACTGCGAGTGTGCATGCGTCTTCATCAAATGCTCCAACTGCCTTTTCTTTTACTCCTATTGCATTGGAAATTTTTTTGCCGTCTTTTTTCCATACTCTTGCAATTTCCTCTACTGTAATGCGCCGTAATGGCACGTGCACCCCGTAACCAATAATTCCAACCATGTACTGCCTCCTGAATTTTTTCCGCAAAAAATTAATTTTTTTCTCCTAAAATTTCTTTTGCCCTGTCAACCTTTACATTATTTTCGTTAATCATTTTTTCCGCAACATCCTCAATATCTTTTCCCTGTGCCCCTGCAATTACTGCAATGTTGCGTGCGTGTAATTTCATATGCCCTTTTTGTATGCCTTCTACTGCAAGTGCTCTTATTGCTGCTGCATTATTTGCCAATCCAACGCATGCCATTATTTCTGCCAGTTCATTTGCTGTTTTTACCCCCAAGATTTTTACGCATGTTTTTGCTATTGGGTGTGTTCTTGTGGCTCCTCCCACTAATCCAATTGCAAGTGGCAATTCAATTTCTCCAATTAAATCCCCCTTTTCATTCTTGTAATATTTTGTAAGCGGTTTATACTCTCCTTTGTTTTTCCAGCTTGCGTAACAGTGTGCCCCAGCCTCTATTGCACGGAAATCCTGGCCAGTTGCAATTCCCACTGCATCTATGCCGTTCATTATTCCCTTGTTGTGTGTGCAGGCGCGGAAAACATCTGCTTCTGCAAATGCGTATGCGTTTAGCATTGCTTCTACAATCTCTTCTCCTCTTATTTTGCCTTTAAAGCTTTCCTCAAGCGCTTTTTTGGAAAACACTGCTTTTGCTTTTACTGTCCTGTGTATTGCAAGATTTGAAATAATCCTTAAAAAAACTTTTCCCTTTGAAATTTCCTCTAATTTTGGGGCTATTGCTTCGCACATTGTGTTTATTGCGTTTGCTCCCATCGCATCTCTCACGTCAACAAGCAGTTGCACTATAACCATTTTTCCCTTTTGGGTTTTCAATTCTTCTGCTTTCAATTCTTTTGCTCCGCCTCCAAATTTTTTGAGTGTTTTGTCCATTGAGTTTGCTTTTTCCAGTAACTCTTTTTTTGCCTTTAAAATCTTTTTTTCCGCTCCCTTTTCCGCGTTAACAATTTGTATTTGCCCAATCATTATTGGCGCGCTTGCTTTTGATTTAAATCCGCCCAGTGCGCGTGCAATTCTTGCTCCGTTGCATGCCGCTGCAACTACGCTCGGCTCTTCAATTGCCATTGGAATTAAGATGTCTTTCCCGTTTACAACAAAATTTGTTGCTATTCCTATGGGCAGCTGCTGCACTCCTATAACATTTTCTATCATTCTGTTTGCCTGTTCAAAGTCGAGTGCTGCAAATTTTTTCAATTGCGCTGTTTCCTCTTCTGTTAACTGCCCTGCTTCTTTTATTATGGCAATTCTTTCTTCAAGGCTTTTCTTGTAAAAACCGCTTACACTGGAGTCCATATTATGCACCTAATAAAACGTCAAAAGGATTTAAGGTTGCTTCGGCTTTTTTTTGTTTTCCTTCTTTCAAAAATTTTTGGATTTCTTTTACTGCGTTTTTTGCTGATTGTATTGCGTGCACTATTGTTTTGTTTTTGCTTATTGCGTCGCCTGCAATGAACACTCCCGGCAATTCTGTTTCGTTGATTTCCTCTTTCAATGGTTTTCCCTGCATTATGCTTCCCTTGAACACGCTTTCGTCGAACTCCTGTCCTATTGCAAGAACAGCCAAATCTGCGTTTAACGCAATTTTTTCTTTTGTTGGAACAAATTCCTCTTTTTTGATTTCCAGTTTTTCGAATTTTATTTTTTCAAGATTTTGCTTTCCAATGAATGCAGTCGGCTGTAAGAGATATTCGAATTTTATTCCCTCTTCGAGCGCTTCCAAATATTCTTTTTTTCTGCAGGGCATGAATTCAAGGTTTTTTCTGTATGCAATAACAACACCATAGCCGTATCTGAGTGCTGTTCGCGCGCAGTCCATTGCAGTGTCCCCCCCGCCTATTACAACGCACTTTTTTCCCTCGCCATTCAGCCTGTTTCCGTTTCCGTGGGAATATTTTTTGAGGAATTCCTGCCAGCTGATTATTCCTGTGAGTTTGCTGCCCTTTACCTCGATTTTTTTTGAAGAGCTTTCGCCTGTTGCAATTACTACTGCGTCAAAATTTTGGAGTACTTCTCCTATTGTCTGATTTTCTCCTACTTTAAAGTTTTTTTTCATTTCTATGCCCTGCTCTTGCATCTGTTTTACCTGTTCCTCAGTAACTTTTTTTGGAATTCTGTAGCCTGGTATTGCGTTCACTGCAAGCCCGCCAAAATTGTCTTGCATTTCCATTATTGTTGGATTTACCCCCTTTTTCTTTAATTCCAGTGCTGCTGCCATTCCTGCTGGCCCAGAGCCTATTATTGCAACCTTTTTTTTGCCAGTGTCTCCATTGATTTTTTTCTGTTCGGAGTTTTCCACTGCAAATCTTTCGAGTGCGCGTATTGATATTGGTTCGCCTGTTTTGCCGAGAATGCATTTTGCTTCGCACTGGGCTTCTGCATTGCATCCTCTGCTTGTAAAGCAGGGCAGCGGGTTTTCTAGTAGAATAGTGTTCAATGCCCCTTGCATGTTTCCTTCGCGTATTTTTTGTATGAATTCCTTGCAGTTTACTCCTGCTGGGCATCCTTTAATGCATTCAGGGTTAACACACTGCAGGCACCTGTTTGCTTCTTCCATAGCCTGCTCTTTAGTAAAGCATTTCTCGATTTCTTCAAAGCTCTTAATGCGTTCTTTTGGCTCTAAAACATGCATTTTTCTCAAATCGCTTCACCAAACCAAAAAATAAAAGGGGTTTTTTGTTAGAATTCTAACTTATAATTGTTGTTTCAACCCAAATAAAAAGCTTTGGTTATTGCCAAAATAAAAATCGTCAATTAACGTATTAATTTTATTCTACTGCTATGCTTTTCTTTTCAATGTATTCTTTTTTGACTTGCCTGCTTTGGGCGTGGGTTTCTACTGTTTTTATTAGCACTGTTTCCTCTGTTCCTGGCTGCGCATTTTTCGGCCATATTTGAAAGTAAAAGCATTTCCTTTCCCCCGGCTTTAGAACTGGCAGGCGCTTTAAATCGCTTGTTTTGTAGCCTACCCTGTCCAAGCTCAGACGGCTGCTTGTCTTGACCTCTAATGTTGCAAATTTGTCCTCTTTGCCTCTGTTTGCAATATCTACTCTTAATTCCACTGGCTCTCTTCTTGCAAGCACAAGCCTGTAGGGTGCAAAACTTGCATCAATATCAATCATGCCATCCCAATATATACTGCATTGATTGTGCTTAAAAATCCTGCGTTTGAATTAGTCTTTAAAAAACTTTTTTTCCGCTGTTATCTGTCTTGCGTTTGGTTTTATCTTTATTTTTTTTCCGTGCCCTTTTTTGCGCTGACCTCTAGTGCCCTATGCTTTTCTTTTTCTTCCGCGCCTTTCAATATACCAGTGCGTTGTTTCGGGGCTTTCCAAATCCGGGCGCCGCACATTCAATGGCTTTCCTTTTGGCGGTTTTTTGAGAGGCCCTTCTGCCCCAATGTATTCTGCGCCTTCAACCTGCTTTTTTGTTCCAAAAGCATTAGGAAAAACCCTTGTAAGGTGCCCTTGTGAAGCCCAGTCTTTTCCTGTTTCCCTGCCTCTTCTCACGCGCTCCTGAAAAAGATTAAAATTCTCTCTCCTCTTTTCTGCGCCTTCTCTTTTTATTGGGCTGTGCTTTTTCCTTGGCATTGCTCTCGTGGGCATGTAATGAAAATGCACTTTGCGTTATTTATTGCTTTGCCTGTGTTTGCATGCCCGAAACCCTTAAATACCACTTAGAGAATAATCTTTTAGAAAAGGAAAAAGATTGTTTCCGAGTGTTGTTATGGGGGATGCGGAATTTCCAGAATCAGGCTTAGTAAGAAAGAGCTATGTGATTAGGCAGATGGATTTGCCTCCAAGTGTAAAGCTTACAAAGCGCTCTTTGCTGAGATGGTTTGCCCTCTCATTCGGCCTTATAAGCAGTGGAGAATCGCGCAGTACTGTTCTTCTAGTGCTTGAGGCTCTCTTTACACTGCTCCTCACCTCAAAAAAGAATCCATCTACAATTGAAATCCAGTCTTTTATTAAGGAGAAGTTTCAGAAAAAGATTTCGGAGAAATTGATTCGCTATCATTTAAACCGCCTTATTGATTCGGGCTTGCTTGTAAGGAGAAAGGCGCGCTATTATTTGAACAACAATCCTTATGCCGAGCCTGATAATTTGCATGAGTCATTCAACCATTGGATTAAGCAGCCTGTTAACAACAGCATGAATGACATCAGCGAGGTTTTAATGAAGCTAACCGATGCTTACAGGAAATAGCTTTTATTTTGGGTGTTTGCCTACCATGCTTTCATTCAATATGAAGAGTGAGTTTTGAATGTTCCGCCCTATTTTTTCTAGCGCAGCGAGGTTTTCATCGAGTGTTTTTGCCCAAAAGTCATTTGGGTTTTTAATTTTTTTTCCAGCACTCTGAACTTTTCCAAGCAGCTTTGCGTAAGCCCTGAACTGTTTTTCTATGTCTTTTATTTCTGATTTCATTCCAAGTTTTTTTGCCTTTTCAAATGTGTTTTTTTTTCTTTCAAGAAAAACTTTTTGCATTCTTTGCCTTCTTTCAATAAGCGCAGTGTATTCTTGCACTGTTTGGGGTTTTCTCTCAAGCCTTGGCTTTGAGGGCATGAGTGAGCTGCAGCCTGCTGCACTCGCTAGTGCGGTGCCCGCACCTATTTTTAATAAGCGCCTTCTTGTGGTTTTCACGGGCTTTCTCATCTTTTATTTTTTGGATGCTACTTTTTTAATCACTTCCGCGTTAATTTTTGTGTCATGAAATTCACTATTGTTGTTTCAAAAAAGGACATTGCTGGGATGCATTTCAAAAAAATTTTTTTGGATAATTTTGGTTTCAGGGAAACAGACAGGGTTTATGATTCCAATCCTGTTTACAAATTTGACAAGTTTGAATTGCTTACAATTAACGAGGACCAGGTTTATGCGGATTATTTGAATGCCTATCCCGCTGACTTTTTTATATTTGCTTCAAAGCATGAGAGCAAATCCCAAAAGCCCACGCTTACTGCTCATGCAATTGGAAATTTTGGAAAGCCTGAGTTAGGGGGCAGGGAAAAGTTTTTGTCTCCTGCAAGCGCGTATCTTGCGCGCAATTATCTCCGCTCTTTGCGCTCTTACCAGAATCGCCTTGCAGATTTTTATGTTGCCCTCGAAGCCACTCACCACGGCCCTTTTCTTGACAAGCCTGCTATTTTCATTGAATTAGGCTCGAGTGAGGCGCATTGGAATAATAGTGCTGCTGCGGAGGCTGTTGTTGAGACAATTTTTAACAGCACTTCTTTTGCTGCGAGTGTTGAAGCCTGTATTGGAATTGGGGGCCCGCATTACTGCCCGCTTTTCACTGACATGGTTTTGCATGAGGATTTTGCCTTTGGGCATGTTGCGCCAGAATATGCTTTGAATGAATTTGATGAAAAGATGCTGCAGCAGATGCTTGACCAGACAATTGAGAATGTGAAAACAATTTATGTAAACAAAAAAGGTTTGGGGAAATCAAAGCAGAAGAACAGGATAAAGGAAATTCTTACAAACCAAAAAATTGACGTGGAATATGTTTAGCTGTGCCACGCATTTGCTTGCTGTTTTCTTGCGGGCGTCAGATTTTCCTTTCAATTAAATAATCTGCAAATTCTTTTAACATTTTTTTTGCCTCGCTCTCCGAAAGCTTTGGCTCGAGCTTTTCCCATGCCTCTTTTACAATTGCCCTTGCCTTTTCCCGAGCATAATCAATTGCACCTGTTTTTTTGATTATTTCAATTGCCGCTCTAATTGTTTTCTGACTCTCGGGATGCGAATTCAATATTTCAATCAATCTCTTTTTTTCCTTTTCGCCCGCATTTTTGAGTGCGTGCAACACCATTATTGTGCGCTTTCCCTCATGAATGTCCTCCCCAACTCCTTTTCCCTTTTGGAATTCTTCTCCCACAAGATTAAGAATGTCATCCTGTATCTGGAATGAAACACCCACAGTTTCCGCAAACTTTCCCAAGGCATCTTCCTGTTCCTGTGTGGCGTTTCCTGTTATTGCGCCGAGCTTTGCAGCAAACCTTGCAAGCACGCCTGTCTTGTAAACACACATCTGCAGATACTCCTGCTCTGAAACATTTTGCTTTTCCCCCTTGTGCCACCATATGTCCATTGCCTGTCCAAAGCTCACTTTTATCATTTCAGCACTGTATAATTCGTAAATTTTTTTTATCTGCACTGCGCTCAAATTGTGCGGGTTTTTGTATAACAGTGTGAGCGGTGCAAAGTACATTAAAT
Organism: Candidatus Iainarchaeum sp.; assembly: GCA_016931555.1. Classification (GTDB taxonomy): domain Archaea; phylum Iainarchaeota; class Iainarchaeia; order Iainarchaeales; genus JAFGEM01. The sequence continues at coordinate 16,283 of JAFGEM010000074.1, forward strand.
TTCCGTCGTTTATTGCAATGTCATTTCCATATTTAATGTGCGTGCATGGTTTTCCCCTTCTTGTTTCTGAATTATCTTCAATATCGTCTACCATGATTGTTCCGTTATGTATAAGTTCCACTAGTGGTGTCATTTTTAATGCAAGTTCTTTGCTGCCGCCTACTGCTTCGCACGCCAAAATTGCGAGTGCAGGCCTCCATCTTTTTCCGCCCCTGTCCAAATATTCCCAGATTGGCTCTGCAGCGCTTTTTGTAAGTGTCTCTGTATCAAATGCAAAATCAGGTTTCCCCAAAACATATTCCAGCCACTCTGCAGTTATTTTCCTTGGAAAAACAGCTTCTATTTCTTTATCTACAAGCGGCACTATTTTTTTCAAATAATCCTCAATACTCGCCATTATTTTTGCCCCTGACCACAAAAAATTAGTGCTCTTTCCCCTTTTTTAATTATAACGCCTGTTTTGCCTGCTTGTGCTTTTTGGGCTTTGCAGATTTTGCCTGCTAATTGAATCAGCTTGTGTTGCACACGTATGAAACAACAACGTTTTTCATTTCTAAATCATAGCCCGCTGTGTTTCCCGTAGCTGCAACGTCAAGAAACTCTGCCATTCCATAAGAATATTGTACTTTTCCATTTCCTACTATGTAATTTCCTGCCGGCAAATCCCTATATTCTGTGCCGTAACAGCCGTCGAGTGTTGCGCCTCCTCCTCCTTGTGGGGTTCCAAGAGGCTGGCTTATGGGCACATAGCTGTTTAAAGGCCCTGCAATCCATCTGTTTGACAAGTTTCTTTCTACGCTATTGCTTTTATAAAGCACTGGAACATAAAAGTCAGCAAAGCCCCCTCCCTGGACATATACATCTGTGCCGCAGTGCATTAGTATTACATTGCATGTTGTGCCTGGCAGTGCAACGCTTCCCGCAAAAATTTTCTCTGTATCCTTGTCTGAGAGCACTATTGTCCCAGTAATCTTGTTTCCTGCTTGTGCTTCTCCGAACAGGTTGTTTGCCTGTCCAATCAGCACTGCAGAGCTTAATATTACAATTCCGAATATTGCTGCTGTCCAGAATTCTTTTGGTGCGTTCATGTTTTATCAGCTCGCTGTGCAGACATAAGAGGCTGTCATATAGTGGAGTTTATATTCATTCATTGCAATGGTTGCAAGGCTTCTTGCCTGTATAACATAGTTTTTGCCCCCTGCAATTCCCTTTGCTTTAAACGTGAAACAATTTCCAGAAGAAATTCCGCTTGTAGTGCTTGCCATTATTCCGCTCTGCCAGGCTTCGCGGGCTTCATTGTACCTTATTAGGAAATTTCCGCCTGTAAACGCGTAGATTTCTGCGTTGTCGCTTAATGTTTCAATAAGGGTAGCTCCCGGAGTTCCTATGCAAGTTTCCATTTTGGATATTGCCTCTGCTTTTGTTGCAGCCTCTTGCCCGTCGCAGGCATAGTTTCCGCTCCATCTTGGGGTGAATATGTCCATCCCAGTGCTTCGGTTTGCTGCATCAAATACTTCTGCACTGTTTGTAGCGCCTGCAAAATCATTTGGAATCTGTGCTTTTGAGTCGGGATCCCATAGCCCGAATTTTCCTCCACACCCCGTTATCAGTATATCGCACTTGTTTCCCGGGAGTGCAATTGCAGTTACTGTTGTGTTTGGTTCTCCTGCATTAATTGGAATGTCTCTCATTATTATTGTCCCTGTAATCCTGTTTCCTGCTTGTGCTTCTCCGAACAAGTTGTTTGCCTGTCCAATAAGCATTGCAGAGCTTAGTATTACAATTCCGAATATTGCTGCTGTCCAGAATTCTTTCGGCGCATTCATGTGCTAAAATAAGAGTTTTCTAGTATAAAAATCTTTTTGCTCATGGTTTCGGCGGAATTCCATAGCATGTTATTGTCACACTTTTTTCATAACCAAATTGGTCATTATATGTTATTACCATTGAGCGTTCTTTTTGAAAATTATTTCCTGCAATGTTTGTGTTATTACAGCCTGGCAGTGAATGATAGCCAATAAAAATTCCTTCAATGTGAATTTTTTCCCCGCCTGAGACTTTTAGTGGGTTTGAGGGGTTTATGGTTGTCACGTCAACTCCGTTTACCAGCTTGGGGCCCCACCACCGTTCAATGGCAAATTCCTCGTTGTAAGTGCAACCCCCTGCCTGCCCAGTTGTTGTGATTAATTCCGGGAGCCGGATGTCTTTGATTAATATGGGCCCGCCTGTTCCGTTTATGATATTCATTTCCCCCGCTTTATCCGCGCCATACAATGCTGCTCCCCAATACTCGCAGTGTTCTCTTGGGGATCTTGCAGCGCAGTTTGCGTATTTTGCTGGGCTGTAGGGAAAGTTGTAGCTTTCTAGTGGCATTGTTAGTATGTCGTTTGAGACGCATGTGAATTGGTCTTCGGGCGGTGCGAATAAAAAGAATAGTACTGCCGCGACAGTGACTATAATTATCAGTCCCCAGCCGTATGTCATTAGGTATTCTAATCCTGATTGCGCGCGCGAATTCATGCAATACAATAGTTTTTTTCTGTATTTAATTATTGCTTTCAGGCTTTTTATTTTGCCGGCAGATAAGTTTAGCTTGGTTTTTGCATTGGCGAAGTCATTTCTTTTTGTAGTTGTCCTGAATGTGTGCAAACAACTCCTGTTTTTTTTCTTTTGCGAGTTCAATCATTTTGCTTGCAATTTTTCTGTATCCCTTGTCTCCCTCTCCGCAGGTTCTTAGTTCGCAGAGCACTGTTAATTGCCGTGGAGCCATGCACATTAAAAATCTTTTTCTGCTGCCCTGTGCTGCAACTGTTTTTGCGAGTTCAGGGTATTTCACTGCAATTTTTTCAATTAAATCAGATGTTTGCTGCATTGCTTCTTTGTAATCTTTTTCTATTGCAGATTCCCGAATTAATTCCGGAGTGTCAAAACCTGCTTTTCCCCGCATGTTCTGCTGGAACCTTAAATTCATTCTGTTTCTCTTAAAGTCTTTCCAGAGCGCCCATGGCGCTTCTACCTCAAAAACAATTGGGCGTGTTTCAAATCCTCTCACAGGGTTTTCCCTGTTGCCCCTGTCTCCTGCGGCAATTTCAAATATTCCTTTTCTCTCGTGCGCATTAAATCCTGAAGCTGTTTCAAAAATTTCTTCAAATGTTTTGTTGCAGTGCGGGTAAAGAATTTGTGTTAATGCAAGCTCCTCAGTCGGCAAATCAAAGAACATTGTAACATTTTCTTTTACTGGTGAGAATTTTCCTTCAAACAATTCTGTTGCCTTTGCTTTCAATGCCTCTTCTCTTTTGATTACATTTTCCATTGGCTTTATTTCTGCAAAGTATTCGGGGAACAGTTTTGAGGCCTCTTCCAAACACGCTTGCGCATACCCCTGTATGTAATTGTCTTTGTATGTTAATAGCTTGCGGAAGTGCTCTATTACAGAGCGTGTGTTGCCGCCTAAGATTATTGTTGTGTATGCCGCAATTGGAATCAAAAAGCGCAGTGAATCCAGCACTGAAACTTTTTCAGGCAAATCCTGTTTGCCTGCTTCTTTGAGCCTCTGCATTAGAATGTCAAATCCGTTTGAGTATAATTCAAAGTTTTTTGCAATAACTTGTTTTGCTTCTGCTGCAAATTCGCTGTTCATTATTGTCGGGTCCCAATAAACCCTGTCAATTCCGAATTTTGCAGAGTATCTTGTGGATAATTCCATTGTTGTCATTGGATAGTAAAAGTCCTGTTGTGCGCCTGTCGCATAAATAGGGTTTTGTTCCGACACAAGGAATATGCTTGCGCCTTCTCCCGCGCTCTTGTGCCCGTATGTGTAGAAAACATCCTTGTTTTTTTCCGCGCCAAACTCTGTCGCTGGCTTCAAAGCAGCTTCTAAATCGTTTCCATTTTCTATTGCCTTTGCAACAGCCTCCATTGCTCCCTTGTCTTTCAGTATTTTCAAAAACCTTTCCCGCAGATCAGGAAACCGACTCACTCCCATGTACACATACGCCTGCAGCGCTGGGGGAATGTTTTTCAGGGCAAATATTGGCTTGTCAGTGTTTGTAAAAAAATAGTCTAAAATTTGTTTTTCTGCTTCCATAAAAAAAATTCTGCATGTAATTGTTTAAATTATATGCATTCCTAAACTAATTTTTTTTATTTGCTTTTTGCGCTTTTCTTTGGAACAGCAGTAAAAGATTATTTTATTCCCCTGTGCTCTTGAACAAATTCTTTTATATCACTAATATATTTGCGCGTTAAATTTTCGCTTGGAGGCGCGTATATTGGAACAATTTCTTCAATAGTATAACGCCCTTTTTTGTAATAGTGGGAGCCGTTTGCAATAAGCTTAAACCATGCCTCAATTCCTTTTTCCCATGAGTCAAATTTTTGGAAACCTGTTTTTGAATTTGGCTTGCGCAAATTCCCGGGATTCTTGTTTTTTGCTCCAAGCCCCAGTGCTCCGAACTTTGATTCTTTTCGGAAAAATGCGAGTGCAAAAGCAGGGTCAATATTGTATTTGCGTGCGAGTTCATGGATGTGCTTTCCCTGCTCTTTTAATGGCGTGTTTTGCAGCACAGTGTTTATTTTCACAATGTGCATGCTTGGCTTGCCATGCTGGATTCTCATATCGGAATTAGAATAAACTGGTTTCGCGCTTTTTTTCTCCGGGTTTTTTTTCATTTGCTTTTCCCTGCGCGGATAGCGCCTGTCAAGCCATTTTATTCCATATGCCATTGCCCCGACAGCTGTGCCATATCCAATTGCCTTTCCAAGCAGTTTCCTCCGCGTAATCCTGTTCTGCGCCTGCTGCTTTCTTTTCCTTTGCATGCATTAATTACTCATTTGCAGGAATTTAAGTGTTTTGGCGTGTTTTTAATTATGGCAAAACACATTAATTTATGGGAATTTTTTGTGTTTTGCAAATAGCAAATTGCAGTCGAATAGTTCAGACAATATGGCAATTCGCTATAGATTTAAAATCCTTTTCTTATGCAAAATTAGTAACAGAGCCTAGATAATTAATTTTCTTTAGTTAATTAATTATGGTTTTTTTGTTTAATTTGTTAGATTTGAGGTGATTTTTTGAAACAATACGTATACCTGTTTGACGAGGTAAAGAACGCGAATTCACAGGAAATGATTTTTAAGCTCGGAAACAAGGGAGCACAATTGGCAGAAATGACTACATCTGGTTTGCCTGTTCCTCCGGGATTTACAATTACTACTGAGGGCTGCAATGAGTTTTATGCCCTTGGAAAAAAATGGCCTGATGGATTGGAAAAACAGGTCAAGGAAAAACTTGAGGCTCTTGAAAAGAAAATTGGCAAAACTTTGGGCAATGCGGAAAATCCCCTCCTATTAAGCGTGCGCTCTGGAAGCTATGTTTCAATGCCCGGAATGATGGACACTATTTTGAACCTTGGAATGAATGACAAGACAGTTGAGGGTTTGGCAAAAAAAACAAACAATAAGAGAATGGCTTTTGATTCTTACAGGCGCTTTTTGACAATGTTTGGCGATGTTGTTTTGGGTGTAAAGCACTCTGATTTTGAAAAAATTTTGGATGCAGCCAAAGAAAAGAAGGGCGTAAAATTTGACACTGATTTGTCAGCAGAGGATTTGGAGGCATTGATTCCCCAGTACAAGGAATTAATAAAAAAATCTATTGGAAAGGATTTTCCGCAGGATGCTTGGGAACAATTAAAACTTGCCATAAATGCTGTTTTTGACTCTTGGAATACTCCGCGCGCAGTTTCATATAGGAGAATAAACCACTTGAGAAGCGATGCAGGCACTGGTGTTAATGTGCAGGCAATGGTTTTTGGAAACATGGGTGAAACCTCAGGAACTGGAGTTTCATTCACAAGAAACCCGGGCACTGGAGAAAAAGAGCATTACGGAGAATTTTTGATTAATGCGCAGGGTGAAGATGTTGTAGCAGGAATAAGGACACCAAAGCCAATTGATGAAATGAAAAGCATTCTCCCTGATGTGTACAAAGAGCTTTTAAAAATCTATGAGACTCTTGAAAAACACTATAAGGATTTGCAGGATTTTGAATTCACAATCGAGGAAAAGAAACTTTATCTCCTGCAAACAAGAAGCGGGAAGAGAACTGCGCAGGCAGCAGTAAAAATTGCTGTTGACATGCAGTCAGAGGGCGTGCTCTCAAAAGAAGAGGCTGTTATGAGAGTAAAGCCTGAACAGCTGGATAAATTATTGCATAAACAGCTTGACCCAATTGCAGTAAAGGAAAAAGAGGCAATAACAAAAGGAATTAATGCTTCTCCAGGGGCAGCAGTTGGAAAAGCTGTTTTTGATTCTGAAACAGCGCACAAAATGTTTGAGGAAAATCCAAAGGAAAAAATTGTTTTAGTGAGATTAGAAACAAGCCCTGATGACATTGAGGGAATGAATGTTGCACAGGGAATTTTGACAGCAAGAGGCGGTGCAACTTCGCACGCTGCAGTTGTTGCAAGAGGAATGGGAAAACCCTGCGTTGCAGGAGCCTCAGACATTTCAGTTGACGAGGAAAAGCGAGAGTTCAGTGTTGGAGGTCTCACAATCAAGGAGGGGGACTGGATTTCTCTTGATGGCGGCACTGGAGAAGTGTTTGAGGGGCAAGTGCCCTTGGTAGAACCCTCACTAAAAGGGGATTTTGCAGTTTTAATGGAATGGGCAGACACATTCAGAAAATTAGAGGTTAAAACAAATGCAGACACTCCAAAGGATGCTGAAACAGCAAAAAAATTTGGCGCCCAGGGAATTGGATTGTGCAGGACAGAGCACATGTTTTTTGAGGGCGCGCGCATTAAGGCAATGCGTGAAATGATTCTCTCGGAAAAGCTTGAGGAACGTGAAAAAGCTCTTGCAAAATTGCTTCCATTCCAAAAAGAGGATTTTAAGGGGCTTTTCAAGGTAATGACTGGCCTGCCAGTAGTAATACGCTTGCTGGATCCTCCTTTGCACGAGTTTCTCCCTAAAGAGGATGATGAGATAGAGGAGCTTGCGGGAGAAATGAATATTCCTGCGGAAAAAATAAAATCAATTATTTCCTCATTGCATGAATTCAATCCAATGCTCGGCTTCAGAGGCTGCAGATTGGGAGTAACATATCCTGAAATAAATGCAATGCAGGCAAAGGCAATTTTCCAGGCAGCGTTAGAAGCACAGGCCGAGGGAATAAAGCCTGTTCCTTACATTGAAGTGCCTCTCGTTGGAAACGTAAGGGAATTCAAAATGATTAAGGAAATAATTGAAAAAGAGGCAGAGGCAAGCGGGGCAAAGGGAAAGGTAAAATATAAGATTGGGACAATGATTGAGGTTCCAAGGGCATGCATTACTGCGGATGAAATTGCAAAGGAAGCAGAATTCCTGAGCTTTGGGACAAATGATTTAACACAGATGGGCTGCGGCTTTTCAAGGGATGATGCGGGAAAATTCTTGAAGCATTACGTGGCAAAGGGAATTTATGAAAGAGATCCCTTCCAGGCAATTGACCAAGAGGGTGTAGGCGGCTTAATGAAATTGTGCATTGAAAAAGCCCGCAAAGTAAACCCAAAAATTGAAATTGGAATTTGCGGTGAACACGGAGGCGAAGCAAGCAGCGTGGAATTCTGCCATAAAATCGGCTTGAACGATGTTAGCTGCTCTCCCTACAGGGTTCCAATAGCACGCTTGGCAGCAGCACAGGCAGCAATAAAAGAGAAAAACAAATAATTCTCTTTTCCTTTTTCTTATTTTTTCTTTTGTTTTTTAAGTTGTTTCATTGAAGCATGCCTCATTGCAACTGCAGTGTTAATGTTTGCTTGGCCCATTGCTTTTTCAAAACCCGCCATTCCTCTGTCCATTGGGCCTTTTGCCTCTCTTTTTAATTCTTCAGAATCCCTTACAAGATCTTTCCCGCTTTTGTAAAGTTCTCTACTTCCTTTTACTAAGTAAGCTCTGTTTTTTGTTCTTTTTCCCGCAGTAGGAATTATGCCTTCTTGATAGTATCCTCTGTCAGCAACAACAGCGCCTCTTTCTGCAATTCTTCTCGCAACTAAACCCTTTACCGAGAGCGAGTGTTTTGCTTTTCTCGCAAGCCTCTTAACGCCCATAAAATCACCAATATTAAAACAATCTTACAATATTAATTACTTTCGCCAAATATTTTTCTTATGGCAAAGCGCATTTGGAAAAAGCCAAGCTCCAAAGCAGGCAAAAGAGCAATTCGCAGGTCTTTGTCTCGGCAGTTAACAGCACATTCGAGAATAGTTGGAACTTTTGATTCAAAAAAGGTTGTTTCCAATTATTTTCGAAATAAAACCCCTAAACAGCGTGCAGCAGTTGCAGAATTGTATTCCAAAGGTTATCCTGCGCATTGGAAAAAAGCGGATAATGCTGTTCACGAGAGAGTAACGCTGCTGGCGGAGGCAACAACCCATAGAAAAAAATCCTTTCTCGGCCATTTAACTAACATTGTTGGAAACGATTATTTAACAACAAGCCAAAGAATTCGGGAACTAAAAAATATTCGCTTTCTTTTAAGCGATTTTATTGCTTCCGCTGAAAAGCTGAGGAAAGCACAGTGGGATTATTCAAAAAAACTTGCAAAGAACAAGAGGGAAGAGTATTTTGAAGAGTTTCCCTTGCCAAAAAACCGCGAGTTAAATATTCTTCGGGATTTCTTAAAAGAAATCGACCAAACAAGCAAAAGAGTTGAAAAAGCGGGTTTTATTGATTCTGTTGAATTCGATAAAATAGTAGAAAGGCTAATGGCAAAACTGGTTTTTCTCGAAGAACAACGCCCCAAATAGTTTTCTCTTTCTTTCCCTTTTCTAATCAAAAGCTTTTTATTAACAAAAATCCTATTTTTTGTGCATGAAAAAGCGCATTTTACTGGCATTATTAATTGCTTCTATTGTTTTGTTCAGCGGCTGCCCAGAACCTCCGCTTCCAGAGTTAGAGTGCCAAGTCAGCAATTGCCATGGCCCAGTGGAATGTGATATGCTTCCCAGTGATAACACTATGGCGTGCACTCTTGTTATAATGATGGGAGACGAGTGTCGTTCTTTAGCAAGTTGCGAACTAGTTAATGATGTTTGCACTGTTGTTCACGAGCAGGATTATTTGGATTGCCTTGATGCAGCACTTTGCAAGGGCGAGGGAGAATCAATTCCTGTTATTGCAAATCCCCCCGAATGCTGCCCGGGTTTAACTTTGATTCCTCCAAAGGAAGAGGGTATTTTAGGAAGTGCGGGAATATGCACTTCTTTATGTGGAAATGGAAACTGCGATATTGAAACTGAAAGCAGTTACAATTGCCCGGAGGATTGCCGGTTTGAATGTGACAAATACCATTACTCTACTTGCCCTTCGGAATGTATCAAGACATGCATTCCAAGTGCCTGTGATGGTTCTACATGCACTGCGGATTGTGATGGTCCAGGAAGCTGTGCTTATCCTTAGGCAGTATAAAATAAAAATTAATTAGAGTTGTGTTAGGGCAGAGAAGCTATCCCTCGTTCTTCCCGCATTTTTCCGCGTAATCGCAGAACCTGTGCATTCCTTGTTGTTCTCATTTTTCTGCCTCGGCAATATTATTTAAAAACTGTGCTAACACAGTTATTATTAGGGGTGGTTTTTTTTGGCTACTGTTACTATTTCGGTTTCCGATGAACTGAAGCAAAAAATGACAGAGTTTCCAGAGCTCAACTGGTCCGCCGTTGCAAGAAAGGCGATTGTTGAGAGAATCCAGTTGCTTGAACAGATGAATAAGCAGCTTTCAAAAAGCAGGCTTTCTGAAGAAGATACAATTGCACTTGGCAGGAAAGTCAAGGCCGCGGTTTCCAAAAGGTTTTTGAAGAACTGATTTTTATGCAGTTGGTTGTTGATGCAAATGTTCTTTTTGCAGCCTTGATTAAAGACAGCATAACAAGGCGGGTTCTTTTGGTTTCAATCCATGACTTGTATCTCCCTGAATTTTCCGTAATCGAATTCAAAAACCACTTGCCCGAGCTTTCTGAAAAAACAGGGTTAGCTCAAGAGGAATTAGCCCTTTTGTTTGAGCGCTTAATTGAAAAAGCGGGCATAAAGCTTGTTCCTTTTGAGGACTTTAAGAGTAAAAAAAATCAAGCGCAACAAATAGCCCCTGATAAGGATGACGTGGCGTACCTTGCTCTTGCACTTCATTTGCATTGTGGACTTTGGTCAAATGACAAGGCGCTGAAAAGTCAAAAAACAGTTGAAGTTTTTTCTACAGCAGAAATCCTAAATAAATAATTTAAGCCTCATTCTTCTCGCATTTTTCCGCGTAATCGCAGAATCTGCACAGCCATTGCTTGTTTTCAAATTTTTTTGCTTCTGCTGTCGGAAGCAAATCGCTTGTTAGTGCAGTGTGCAGTTGCTTGAATCTTTCAATTATTTTTTCTCCCTCTTCTTTTGAATATTCTATCTCAAATGCCTTGCTCTGCAAATTGTTCTTGTCCACGTAAAGAACAATGCCTTTGTGCACTCCAGTAGCGTGCATATAAAGCTGCAATTGTGTTTTGTGGCTGTCCTGCGCCTCCCCAATTGGGAGAACGCTTTTAGTGGATTTTACTTCGACCAAAATCTTTGTATTGTTCTCCTTTAAGAGAATTAAATCATCTATTCTCCCTGAAACAATGAATCCGGGGTAGGATTTTTGGAATGGCAATTCCTCTTCCAATAATTCTACTTCCTTGTTTTTCTCGCTTTTCAATACATCGACTACAAACTCATGGAGAATGTTTCCCAATTCAAATATTTTTGTTAATTCTGCCTTTGTTTCCATTGGGTGCTTGTAGGAATACCATATTTTTCTTAAGCAAGTGCCAATTTCGCTTGGATAATAGCGCCCAATTTGCTTTGGCCTTGATTCCCTTTCAAGGTGCTTTTCAATTAGCCTGTTAAAATCAATCATTTTGCTCGGAATATTCTTTCCATAAATTGTTTTTTAAAAGGCTTTTAAGGCAGGTTTCCGCTGTTGCCAACACTAGGCTTTTAAATGTCTTTTCAACCCAATTTTCCCTATGGGGTTTCTGGATAAATTGCGGGGCAAGCCAAAGCTTGAGGAAAAGCAGATACTGCTTAAGGATGTGGATTCTTTTCTCGAGTCGCGCGTTTCAAAGAAGCGTTCCGAGCTTGATAAGGCTGTGGCTTCCAAATTTTCTGAAATAAAGCACCTGCTGAAACAGACAAATGCTCTTCTTTCCCGGTTGGAGACAAAAAGCGTTGAAAGCGAGAACCCAAAGCTCAAAAAAATTGTGCAGACGAGCAAGGCGCAGGCATTAAACCAATTATCCTCTCTTGTGCAGAGGCTTGAGCCTGTTTCTTTGAATGATTTGAGTGCAGTGCAAAAATATTGTTACGAATCCAATGCAATGCTGAAAACAGAGCTTGCTTCTTTCGGCAAAAACATTGCATACACTTCAATTGTTTTGAAGGAGGACATGCGCGAAATAGGCTCTCTTGTAAGCGATTTGCAGAATGTTTTTTCCTCTTTGGGCAAGGAATTTTCAAAAAATAAAGAGGTTTTTATGCAGTCGCGTGTAAGGGAAATGCTTGAAAAAATTTCTTCTAACGGAAAGGAAATTTCTGATTTGAATTCCGAGATTTCGGAATTGCAGGGCTCTGTTTTGGAAGCGGAAAAATTGATCGATTCCCTGCACAGCGACCTGAAAAGAATCAGGACTTCTCCTGAGGCACAGAGTTTGCTTGAACTGGAGGCGCAAAGAAAAGCTCTTTTAACTGAGAAGCAGGCGCTTGAACAGGAGATTTTTGACAGGGTTTTTGTTATTGAAAAGCCTTTGCGCAAGCTTTATAGGCTGGTTGAGATAGGGAAAACAGGTCTTTCAAAGTCGCAGGAAAATTTTCTGCGCGATTTTTTAAAGAGCCCTGTTTCTGCGCTTAAATCAGATCCGCGGGGGGACTATTTCAAGGCTGTTTTGCAGGAGCTCGAAAATCATATTGTGAACGGGAACATTGGCTTGAAGGAGAAGGAGGTTGAAAAGAAAAAAGCGCTTTTGCAGGGCCTCCTGAATTTTGATTTTTTTGAAAATTTTTTTTGGAAGGCAAACAAGTTTGAAACTGATTTGAATAAGATAGACAAGGACCTTAAGTCCAATGAGTTGGCTGGCAGGATTTCAAAGAAGGAGCGGGAATTGAATGATGCAAAGCTTGTTTTGCAGGAGCGCGGTTCCTCCTTAAACAAAAAGAAAAAGTCTTTGGAGGCTGTTCAGGAGGGCAATCAAATGCTTTTGGATTCCCTTCAAAATATTCTTTCTGAATCAGTTTCCGCGAAAGTAAAAATTGTTTAAAGCTTTATTGTTCTGTCGCAGAATTGGGATATTGTGTTTATTACCTCTGGTTCCACGTCATCCATCATCAGGAATATTCCTTTTGCTTTCCAGGCGCGCATTTTTGCAGACATTGAGTGCACAAATTTTTCCGCTACATTTGCCTTGTTGTAGACAATAAGCGTGCTCAGGGAATCTATGATAACAAATTTTTCAGGTTCTTTAATCTGTTCGGCGTTCATTTCTATTGCAACGCTCAAATCAATCAGGTTTTTCGGCGAGTCAACGTAGAGCAGGTTTTTTCCCGACATTGTCGGCTCTCCAGTCATTTTTGTTATTGTGTCTACAAAAAAAAATTTTGAGGGATCTACTTTTTCGCTTTTGAGTGCATCGAAGAGCGCTGTAACAGGCCAGTTTATGCTTACGTAAACCCCTGTCATGTTTTTTTGCGCAAAGTACTTTAGTAAGCGCACGTTAACAAGATAGTGTTCCTTCATTTTTTCGAGCAATAGTATTATGAATCTTTTTGGGAGTTCTTCAAAGAGCTTTTCGACTTTTATGTCTACTGTGTGTGCCGGGCTGAGCAAATCAAACAGTTCCTTGTCTTCCCTTGAAATTTCTTTGGGCTGCCTTAATTGCTCTTCGCTCATTTGACATCCTCGAATAATTCGTGTTTTGCGAGTATTTTTATGCCTTCTTTTGTGATTGTGATTGGGTGGAGTTTTTCAGAGATTTTTGTGCCGCGCATTTTTAGCACTCCAATGCTTCGCACAAACCTGTCCTCCAGTTTTGTGTGGTATAACAGTATTACGCCGTCTGCCACGTATTCCTCCAACCCAAAAAGCGAGGTTGTTTTGTCCAGGGCTATTTCGTTTGTTATTATTGCTGTGCAGCCAATTTTTTTGAGCATTCTTGCAAGGCTGAGTATTCTTTTTCTTGCGTCTAATTCCCTTTCAAAGTAGAGCCGGAATATTACTCCGGGGTCTATTACAAGGCGCTTTGCATGTATTCTTGCAACAACATCTTCTATTGTGCTTTTTAGCTTGTCAAAATCATAGAGTTCTACTGTTATTACAATTAGTTTTCCCTCTTCAATAAGGCTTGCAATGTCCCAGCCAAATGTTTCCGCCATTTTCACTACTTCTTCTTCCGGCTCTTCAAGAGAAACATAGACTCCGGGTTCATCGTACTCCATTGCGCCCCTGTAAAGAAACTCCAGGCAGAGGCTTGTTTTTCCGCTTCCGGGGTCTCCTGAAATAACAACAAGGTTGTTTCTCGGAATTCCGCCGAAAAGAATTTCATCTAATCCAGGGACTCCTGTTTTAGTTCTTTCATCTTTCTGTGCTGTTAGTGTTTTAGCCTGCCTTGGCATTCAAACCACAATTTCTTTTTCTAAAGGGATATATTATAATAGAGTTTTTATTAATTAACCTTTCCCTGTTAAGAATCAGCTTTTTTTCGAACTAGTTTTTGCTTATTTCATTGAACAGGTGGACATAGCTTTCTGCAATTCTCGGCCAGGTCCATGCCCTGCTGTAGGAATAGGCATTTTTTTTCACTCTTTCCCTTAGCTTGTGGTCTGCTAGAACTCTGTTTACTGCGCTTGCAATTGCAGTGGATTTTTTGAATGGCACAAGCACTCCCCTTCCATGCCTTAGAGCGTCTTTTGCATAGAGGTATGGTGTGCTTACACACGCGCATCCTGCTCCTATTGCATATGCTAATGTTCCTGAGCTTATTTGCTGCGGATCAAAATAAGGTGTTATGTATACATCTGTTGCTTGTAGGTATCTGCATATCTCCTGCAATGGAAGATACTTGTTGTAAAACCTTACATGGTCGCTTGTTCCTGTTTTGTTCACAATTTCCTTTAGCCTGTTCCTGTATCTCTCGCCCTCTCTCTTCCTCACTCCGGGATGCGTCTCCCCAATAATCAAATACAGTATCTCTGGATTTTCCTCTACAATGCTTGGCATTGCCCTTAACGCATACTGAATTCCCTTTTTATTGCTCAGCAAGCCAAATGTTGCCATTACTTTTCTCCCTGTAAGGTTCAATTCTGCTTTTGCTTCCTCTGTTTTTCCCGAGGCAATGTAAGGGATGCCGTGCGGAATAATTTCAATTTTATCAGGATCAACTTTGTAGGCATTTGCAAGAATGTCCTTTCCATAGCCGCTTATTACAACAACCTTGTCGCTGTTGTTGCAGATTTTTCTCACAACATACCTAATGTGCTTTGCATTCTTTTCAGGATTCAATACCGAATGGAAAGTTGTTACAGTGGGCTTATTAAGCTCCTCCAAAAAAGGAATCAAATAATCCCCGTATTCCCCTCCAAAAATCCCGAACTCATGCTGTATGCAGACTGCCTTGGTTTTTTTGCACTTGTTTATTTTCTCCACTGTTTCCAAATATTTTTCCCTGTCATCCTCGTCAATCTGGTGCTGCACTTTTTTGGGATAGCCATATGTTGAAAGCAGGTTTTCATTCATTGCAGTAATCCTGCATCTTGCCTCTGGATTGAATTTTTTGTCTATTGCAGTAACAAGGTCATTGGTAAAAGTAGCAATCCCGCACTCCCTCGGCGGAAAAGTGCTTACAAAGTTAAACCAGTACTTTGAAATTTTGAGTCACCTATAATGTTTCTTTCTTGTTCTCGCTGAGCTCATCCCCCAATTTTTTAATGAGCTTTTCGTAAAGCGAGACATGTTTTTTTGCAACAATGCTCCACTTTATCTTGCTGGTAACATACTTAACAGCATTTTTTGCATACCTCTTCCTTAAAGCATCGTTCTTCAAGAGTTCTACTATTGCCCTTTCAAGCTCCATGTCATCTTCCATTGGAACAGCCATGCCTGCCCTGCTTTCTTCTATCTCTGCCTTTAAGCCTTCCATTGCAGTTGCAATGCATGGAACACCCAAAGCAAAAGCGTGCGCAAGATTTCCGGATTGGGAGGCCCTATTGTAAGGCAAAACCATTATGTCAAAGCTCGACAATACCTTGTCATACTCTTCAGGAGTAAACGCACCCTCCATGACCTTGATGCTTGGCCTGTCCTTGCTTTTTTCAATGTTTTTAAGCAGTTTTGGCTTGTACATTTGCCCTGATGTCGAGCCAGGCCTTGCGCCCCCTGCGACAACAAGGACTGCGCTTTTTCCTGCCCTCTTCCTTATCTTGGACCAGATTTTTACAACTCTTTCAAATCCCTTGTTGGGCTCCCACCATCCAATCAATCCAACAACTTTTTTTCCTTCCAAACCCAATTCTCTCTTGGCGTTTTTGAATGCCTTCAGGTCTTTTGCCCCGTGCGGAATAACATAAACATTGTCAGGCAGCCGCCCAATATTCACTGGCAGATAGATTTTTTGGTACTCTTCATGCACTATTCCCGCGCCAGTCAGTTTTAGTGCAACATCCATGTAAATGCTCTGGCTCCTGTCCAGCACAGTGTAAACACTGTGGTAGGTTACTGCTACTGGAAATTCTGCGTCAACCATCCACTTGTAGAAAGTATTCAATAGTTTTGCGCTCTGGTCTTTCTTGTGCTGGTACAATCCATACTCGTGCTGTATGTGCACTACATCCGGCTTAAGCCTTGAGACTTTTTCGTAAAGCTTTTCGCACCACTCTGCACTCTTCAGCTTCTGGCCCTTGCCAATATTCAGAATTGGATAAACCCTGTCTGCGCCTTTTTTCCCGCCATCTGCAAAAGTAACGACAAAGACTTCATGGCCAAGGTTACGGATTGCTTTGATCAAATCCCAAGAATAGGTTGCAATTCCGCAGTGGCGCGGGGGCCAGCTTGTTACAAAAACAATTCGCAACTAGTTTCACCGTTTGAATATAACAATAAATTAGAACAAACTTTCTTATATACTTTTCGCGTCCAATCTTTCTTCATGCTGCGGGTTGCGCTCACGGGCAACATTGCAATGGGCAAGACAACTGCCCTCAACTTTTTTTCCGAGCTTGGTTTGGCTACAATAGATTCTGACGAAATTGTTGCCGAGTTCTATAAAAAACCCAAGGTAGCTGGCTTTTTGCGCAGGCGCTTTGGCACAACCCAAAAAGCCAAGATAGCTGAAATAGTTTTTTGCTATAAAAACGCGCGCGACGAGCTTGAAAAATTCTTGCATCCAATGGTTTTTGAGGAGATTGAAACACGCATTTCAAAGTTAAAGAGGCAGGGCAAAAAGCTTGTTGTTGTTGATATCCCGCTCTTGTTTGAGACTAATTCGGAAAATAATTTTGGCAAAGTTGTTGTTGTTTATGCTACCCAGCCACAGCAGGTTTATCGCCTGCAGAAGCGCAGGCATTCAGTGGCTGACGCTTTCCACAGAATTAACGCGCAGGCCCCTATTTTTTCCAAGCTGGAAAAGGCTGATTTTGTTATTGACAATTCCAAGCGCCTTGCAGACACCAAAAGACAGGTAAAGCGCGTTGCAAAAAAACTGGCTAAGCTTGCTGAAAAAACTTAAATACATGTAAAAACCATTCTTTGTTATGCCAAATCAGCGTAAAAGTAAAACTCCTTTCCAAAATTTTACTTTGCTTGAATTAAGCCATCTGCATCCGAGCGATATTATGGGCGTGAGTTCGCTTGCGAGTGCGCGCAGAATGCTTGAAAAGCGCCTGCAATTTGGAAAAAAAATTATTGATTCTGAAACCAAGCCCATGGATTTGGTTATGATTGAGCAGCCAGTGCCCACTACTTATGCCCAGTTTCTTGACGGTTTGGATGCTGTCCCTGAGGAGGCAAAAAAGGGTTCCCTTGTGCATAAAATTTGGCGTGAGTGCGCAGAGTTTAGCGGGAACTTTTATTTCAAGCTTGCTGAATACGCTCGGGCAAAAGGGCGCAGAGTAGAGTCCCTTGAATCAGGTTTAACTCAGCGCCCGAGCAGGCTTCAGCGCGCTTACACTCATCTCGACCTTCTCGATTCTGAAAAGGCGCATAGAGTAGAGTATTTGTTTCATTTTAGGCGCCATGCCTCAATGGAGGCAAGGATACAGTCAAAAAAACCGAATTTGGTTATTGCCGCTTCTGGGCACGCAATGCTTTTTGAGCAAAAATTTCATCCAAGGAAAACAATTTATAATCTCCCTGAATTCAATGCTCCGGAAAGAAAAGCTGAAATTGCACGGCGCCGCAGAACTGCTGTTCACAGGCACAACCTTGAAAAAGCTGCGAGAAGAAAAAATGCCCTTTCCTCAGGGCATAGAAAGAAATAAGTAGCTTGCCATTGCTATTCTATTATCCGATTAGTGGTTTTTATGGAACGCGTTGCAGTTTATCCCGGAACATTTGACCCAATTACTTTCGGGCACATGGACGTTATCAACCGTGCTCTCGAGCTTTTCGACAAACTAATAATTGGCGTGTCAACGCATCCAAACAAAATTCCACTCTTTTCATTGGAAGAGCGCAAGAAGCTTGTTGCAGACTCAGTCAAAGGCCTTTCCAAGGCAGAGGTTGATTCTTTTGACGGCCTTCTCGTTGACTTTTGCAAAAAAAAGCATGCGGCTACAATGATTAGGGGTTTGCGCGCTTTGTCTGATTTTGAATCCGAGTTCCAGCGCGCAACAATTAACAGAAAGCTCTCTCCAAATCTTGATACTGTTTTTGTCATGACAAGCGACAAATTCTTTTACCTGAACAGCAGCATTGTAAAGGAACTCGCTCTTTTTGGCGGAAAAATCGACTGCCTTGTTCCCAAGCACGTGGAAAAAGCCTTGAAACAGAAGCTGAAAAAATAGTTTTTTATAATTCTATTCCTTCTTTTAACGCACTTTTCATTGTCCCGTATTCCTTGCTTTTTGCTGCAAATTCTTCGGGAGTGTAGCAGAATGCGTCTATATTTTGCGCGTGCTTCCAAAACTCGTACATTTTTGCTGTTCTTTCCGTAAATCTCAGATCTTTGAATTTTTCCGAAACCAGTATTATGTCGTAATCACTTTTTTTTAAGTAGTCTCCGCGTGCCCTGCTGCCAAAGAAAATGGCTTTTTCTATTGGGTATTTTTTCTTTACTTTTTTGACAAATTCTTTTATTTTTGCATCTGTTTTTTTGCCCATTCAAGCACCTCTGCTGCGGTTTTTTCATGCCTTTGTGAAATTTCTTTGTCATACAGTTCTGCGGGAACACCGTTTGCCATGTCAGGATATCTTGTCGTCATGTATTCCGGATTTAGGTCTCTTATTCCTGATAAAAGTTTTTCGGGGCTTTTGAGTTTTTGCGCGAGATAGATTATTGAATGCCCCTGGGGGATTTCTTTGAGCTTTGAAAGCGCCAG